>FR890816.1 GCA_000436875.1 Oscillibacter sp. CAG:155
TCGCTCTTGCCCTTGATGGCAGCCTCGGTCAGGACCTTGGTGGTCTCCTGGAAGGAGGCGGCGGAGAGGAAGGAGTCGGTGGCCAGAGACGCCTTGGTGATGCCCATCAGCAGCTGAGTGCCGACAGCATGGCGCAGGGGCTCGCCGTTTTCCTGCCGCTCACCGGCAGCGTTGCGGCGGTCGATCTCCTCGTTGGCGTCATCCAGTTCCAGAACGTCCACCATGGAACCGTCCAGCAGCTTGGTATCGCCGGCGTCCTCCAGACGGACCTTGCGCATCATCTGACGGACGATGACCTCAATGTGCTTATCGTTGATGTCAACGCCCTGCTGACGGTACACGCGCAGAACTTCCTGGATGAGGTAGTTATACACGGCGTCGGCGCCGCGGATGCGGAGCACGTCGTGGGGGTTGAGGGCGCCGTAGGTCAGCTGGGTACCAGCCTCCACCACGTCTCCGTCCTTCACCTGAAGTCCGGTGTGAGGCACCGCATACGTGCGGGTGTCGCCGTCGGGAGCGGTGATGACGATGTTCAGGAGGCTGCCCTTGGTAGTCTCCTCGAACTTGACGGTACCGCCGATCTCCGCCAGAGTAGCCATCCGCTTGGGCTTGCGGGCCTCAAACAGTTCTTCCACTCGGGGAAGGCCCTGGGTGATGTCGCCGCCGGCCAGACCGCCGGTGTGGAACGTACGCATGGTCAGCTGCGTGCCGGGCTCGCCGATGGACTGAGCGGCGATGATGCCGACTGCCTCGCCGGGGCCAACAGGCTGCTGCGTGGCCAGGTTCATGCCGTAGCATTTGGCGCACACGCCGCTGTGGGCCTTGCAGGTCAGGACCGTGCGGATCATGACAGTGGGCTTGCTGTCGTCGCCGGCGTTGGGATCAAAGGAGCAGAAATCGCCCTCCCTCGGGTTCTTCTGGACCCACTTGTGGCTCTCCATGATCTTGGCGTCGTTCTCGTCCATCATCTTGGTGTTGGACACCAGCACCTCGCCGGTCTCGGCATCCACCACATCGCCCACCAGGAAACGGCCCCGGACACGGTCGGAGAACTTCTCGATGACCTGGCCGTTTTCGCTGATCTCGGAAACCTTGATGCCGTGGGTCACATGGCAGTCCTCCTCCCGGATGATGACATCCTGGGAGACATCCACCATTCGGCGGGTCAGGTAACCAGAGTCTGCGGTACGCAGTGCCGTATCGGCCAGGCCCTTACGGGCGCCACGGCTGGAGATGAAGTACTCCAGGGCGGTCAGGCCTTCGCGGTAGTTTGCCTTGATGGGGATCTCGATGGTCTTACCGGCAGTGTTGGCGATCAGGCCGCGCATACCGGCCAGCTGACGGATCTGCTTCATAGAACCACGGGCGCCGGAGTCTGCCATCATGAAGATGGGGTTGTAACGGTCCAGGTTCTTCTGCAGGGCATCGGAGACATCGTTGGTGGTCTTTTCCCAGACCTGCACCACCTGCTTGTAACGCTCGTGGTCGGTCATGAAGCCCATCTTGTACTGGTTTTCGATGTCCAGAACCTTCTGCTCGGACTCAGCAACCAGCTCGTACTTCTTGGGGGGCACCGTCATATCCGCGATGGAGACGGTGATGGCCGCCAGCGTGGAGTGCTTGTAGCCGGTGGCCTTGATGGCGTCCAGCACCTCGGCGGCAATGGTAAAGCCATGCTTGTTGATGGTGCGGTCCACGATCTGGCCCAGCTGCTTCTTGCCGCAGGTAAAAGTGATCTCGTAATCGCAGACGTGGGCGGGATCGGTGCGGTCCACAAAGCCCAGGTCCTGGGGGATGTTCTGGTTGAAGATGATGCGGCCGGGAGTGACCTCCACCACCTTGGTGTGCTCCACGCCGTCCACAGTCAGCGTCCGCCGGACGCCGATGGGGCAGTGGGGCCCGATGACATGGTCGTTGTAGGCCATGAGGGCCTCTTCTTCGCTGGCGTAGTAGTGCAGAGGCTTGTAAGTGGCCTGCTGCTTGCCCTCGGCCTTGGCCTTCTCATTTTCAGCCAGGAACTCCTCAGCGTCCACCACGGACTGGGCGGTGAGGGCCGTGTCGCCGGCATCCTCGCACCAGATGGTCTCGGCGCCCTTTTCGGCCTTGCCCATGCGGTCCATGGTCAGGTAGTAGGAGCCCAGCACCATGTCCTGGGTGGGGACGGTGACGGGGCCGCCGTCCTGAGGACGCAGCAGGTTGTTGGCGGAGAGCATCAGAATCCGGGCCTCAGCCTGGGCCTCGGCGCTCAGAGGCACGTGAATGGCCATCTGGTCGCCGTCGAAGTCGGCGTTGAAGGCGGTGCAGTTCAGGGGGTGCAGCTTCAAGGCGCGGCCGTCCACCAGCACCGGCTCGAAAGCCTGGATGCCCAGGCGGTGCAGCGTCGGGGCACGGTTGAGCATGACGGGGTGATCCTTGATGATGACGTCCAGGGCATCCCAAACCTCGGTAACGCCCTTGTCCACCATCTTCTTGGCGGACTTGATGTTGTTGGCGGTGCCGTCCTCCACCAGCTTCTTCATGATGAAGGGGCGGAACAGCTCCAGGGCCATCTCCTTGGGCACGCCGCACTGATAGATCTTCAGCTCGGGGCCGACCACGATAACGCTACGACCGGAGTAGTCCACGCGCTTGCCCAGCAGGTTCTGACGGAAACGCCCCTGCTTGCCCTTGAGCAGGTCGCTCAGGGACTTGAGGGCGCGGTTGTTGGCTCCGGTGACGGCACGGCCGCGGCGACCGTTGTCGATCAGGGCATCCACCGCCTCCTGGAGCATCCGCTTTTCGTTGCGGACGATGATGTCGGGGGCATTGAGCTGGATGAGACGCTTGAGGCGGTTGTTGCGGTTGATGACCCGGCGATAGAGATCATTCAGGTCAGACGTTGCGAACCGGCCGCCGTCCAGCTGCACCATGGGGCGCAGCTCAGGCGGGATCACGGGCAGCACGTCAATGATCATCCACTCAGGCTTATTGCCGGAGAGGCGGAAGGCGTCCACCACTTCCAGGCGCTTAACGATCCGGGCCTTCTTCTGGCCGGAGGCATCCTTCAGCTCAGCGTGGAGCTGGCGGGACAGGCTCTCCAGATCCACATCCTGGAGAAGCTTCTTCACGGCCTCGGCACCCATGCCGGCCTGGAAATCATCCTCATATTTCTCCCGATAATCCCGGTACTCCTTCTCGGAGAGGATCTGATTCTTCATCAGCGGGGTCTCACCGGGATCGGTGACGATATAGTTGGCAAAGTACAGCACCTTCTCCAGGATGCGGGGGCTGATGTCCAGCAGCAGACCCATCCGGGAGGGGATTCCCTTGAAGTACCAGATGTGGGAGACGGGAGTGGCCAGCTCGATGTGGCCCATCCGCTCCCGGCGCACCTTGGCCCGGGTGACTTCCACGCCGCAGCGGTCGCAGATCTT
>FR890817.1 GCA_000436875.1 Oscillibacter sp. CAG:155
AATTAAAAATGTCAGCAAAGAATTTGGACAAGCACAATCGTTGGAGGAACAAGACCGTGGCTTTCCGAGTCTCCCCGGAGGAGGACGCCCAGATCGAAACGGCGGTGAAGCTCACCGGCCTGACCAAGCAGGACTACATCATCCGGCGGCTGCTGGAACGGGATGTGGTGGTCCAGGGCAACCCCAGGGTCTACAAGGCCCTGCGGGACCAGTTGGCCGCCGTGCTGGACGAGCTGCGCCGGATCGAGACCGGGCAGGGCGTAAACGATGAGCTGCTGGACACCATTCAGATGATTGCTACCATTATGAACGGGATGCAGGAGGATTTTGCCTATGACCGATGAGAAAAAGAAAATGACCGCCCATGGCTCATCTGTTGGCGCAGATGATGGGCAGTCAATCTCTACAAATTCCAAGTTCACTATACCAGACCCGGACGAAAAAAGCAATTCCCCCGAAAGAGATTTAGAGGAACTTTACCGGAAGATGCGCCGTATGAGTGACCCGACTTACCTCCATACTGTGACCCTGGACGAGCTGATGGACAATGTGTTCGAGGGCAAGTCTGCGGTGATTGAGAACCTGCTCTATACAGGAGCGTACATCCTTGCCGGAGCGCCGAAGATCGGCAAGTCCTTCCTGGTGGCACAGATTGCCCATCATGTCAGCACCGGGCAAGACTTGTGGGGCTACAAAGTCCACCAGGGAACCGTCCTCTATCTTGCTCTGGAAGATGACGAGAGCCGCTTACAGCGCCGGATGTTTCGAATGTTCGGGGTGGAGGGGACAAGCTCTCTCCACTTCGCCACCAACGCTAAGATGATCGGTAGCGGCCTGGAGGAACAGCTGGAAAAGTTCGTTCGGGAACACAGTGATACCAAGCTGATTATCGTGGATACCCTGCAAAAAGTCCGTGAGGTGGTGAATGATAGTTACAGCTACTCCAGCGACTATGAGGTAATCGGCAAGATGAAGCAATTTGCTGACCGCTATGGCGTCTGCGTCCTGATCGTCCACCATACGAGAAAGCAGCCTGCGGGAGACAGTTTTGAGATGATCTCGGGGACCACGGGCCTGCTGGGCTGTGCGGATGGTGCGCTCCTGATGCAGAAGGAGAAACAGACAGATAGCAAGGCCACTCTGGAAGTGGTAGGCAGAGACCAGCCGGATCAGCGGCTGTATCTGAGCAAGGATCAGGAGAGCCTGGTATGGGATCTCGACCATGCAGAAAATGAGCTTTGGAAGCAGCCCACGGACCCCGTACTGGAGGCCGTAGCGAAGATCGTGTCTGCTGACAACCGGGAATGGGAAGGCAGTCCCACTGAGCTGGCTCAGGCGATTCAAACGGATATGGCGGTAAACCGGCTCACCAAGCATTTGAATGTGAATGCCAGCCTCTTGTTGGAAGAACATCAGGTGAAGTACGAGAACAAAACCAAGCACGCCGGGCGGCGTATCCGGCTGACTTACATGGTGGTGGAAGCACCTGCGTTTGAAGTAATCGAGTAAAGCGCGACGCTCGCAACGGTCGCGACGGTGTTTTGAGGGGTGCTCCCAGCACCGTTGCGACCGTCGCAACCGTCGCGGAAAGGGAAAATGGGGTGGTATTTTGCCACCCCGGCTTCCAAGGACCACTCTGTTTCACTGTCGCCCCAAAAATAATAGGGTGGAACGATTTTGTTCCGCCCCTTAAAAGCGTTCGTAGAACGCGTAGCCATAGAATGAAATTCTGTGTTCAAAAAGGGTTTGGGGGCACTGCCCTCAACAAGCAGACGGCAGGAAATGTGAGGGTGTATTAACACTCGCATTGCTTGCCGGATTTGTGTGTGGCTATCCACACGCATTGCTTGCGGATATCTAAAACGACTGCAACGGCCTTTATGCCGCTACGGAAAATCAACTGAAATTCACATATTGGGAGGTAACGAGTATGAGAAAGATTTTGTCCTGTGAGTTTAAACTGGACACCGCCTGCGTGGAGCTGCGCCTGGATGACGGGACGCTGCTCTCCATCAACTGCACCGCCGTGGAGAACGAGGTGGCAAACAGTATGTACCAGCGGTCAGAACTGGACTGGCTGATCTATAACGATCCGCTGGCCTATGCCGAACTGATTTTGAATGGGGACCCTGAATTGTATCTAAAA
>FR890818.1 GCA_000436875.1 Oscillibacter sp. CAG:155
GCTCTCCCAGCTGAGCTATACCCCCAAACTGTTTGTCCCGGTCTTGCGCTCGGAACAGTGGATAGTATAGCAGAAAAACACGGGGCTTGTCAACAGAAAAAACAAAAAAATTTTGCTTTTAAAAAGAAGACAGGCTGGCGGTGCAGGGCGGTGGATGACAAACAAAGGCGGGCATGCTATAATACAAGGCGAATTGCTGCAATCAAAAGGAGAACATCCATGGAGAATTACTTTCACCCGTGCCTGACGGATGATCAGATCCGTGCCATCAGCTCCATCGGCCTGGCCCATATGGGGGACGCTGTGTTTGAGATTCTGGTGCGGACCTGGCTGTGCGCCCATGGACGGGCCACGGGAAGAGGCCTGCATCAGGCCACGATCCGCTTGGTGTGTGCTGAATCCCAGGCGGAAAAAGCCAAGCGGATTCTTCCAATTCTGACGGAGGAGGAGCTGGGGGTTTTCCGGCGGGGCCGCAACGCCCAGGTCCATACGGTGCCCGGACATGCCACCCGGGCCCAGTACGGCGAGGCTACGGCGCTGGAGGCACTGATGGGCTGGCTGTGGCTCAAGGGACGTCTTGAGCGGGCCAATGAGCTGTTTTGCATCATGATGGAGGAGGAGCCCCATGCCGTTTGACGCTGTTTGTTTGCAGGCTGTGCTGCAGGAACTGCGGCCCAGACTGCTGGGACTGCGGATCGACAAGGTCCAGCAGCCCGCTCGGGATCAGGTTATTTTGCTGCTGCGGGGAAACCAGCGGCTGCTGCTCAATGCCGGGGCCAATGCCCCCCGCATCCAGCTGACGGAGCTGACAAGGGATAATCCGGCGGAACCGCCCATGTTCTGCATGCTGCTGCGCAAGCATCTGGTGGGAGCAAGGGTGGCTGCCATCACTCAGCCGCCTCTGGAGCGCCTGGTGCGGCTGGAACTGGATATTACGGATGACTTTGGCCAGCCTGGCCGCCGTACGCTGGTGCTGGAAGCCATGGGCCGCCGGTCCAACCTGATCTTGTTGGATGGGGATGGCCGCATCATCGATTGCCTGCGTCGGGTGGACGCGGAGATGTCCGCCAGCCGCCAAGTGCTGCCGGGGCTTTACTATGAGCCGCCGGCCTCCGTGGGCCGGCTCCCTGTGACGGAGGAGACAGAGGAGGGGTTCCGGGAAAAGCTGGCGGAAGCCAATCCCGAGCGGCAGGCAGACACCTTCTTGCTGGACGCGTATTTCGGTATCTCCCCCCTGGTGGCCCGGGAACTGGCGTTTCGGGCGGCGGGAGAGACGGACCGGCGCTTGTGCCAGATGGGGCCGGCGGAGAAAGAACGGCTGTGGCAGGAGCTGGAACAGCTGATCACCCGTATCCGGGAGGGAAACTTTACACCGGTGTGCTTGCGGCAGGACGGCCGGGCGGCGGACTTTACCTATCTGCCCATTGCCCAGTATGGAACGAAGATGGAGTGCGTTTACTGCGGCAGCTTTTCCCAGATGCTGGATGCTTTTTATGAGGCCCGGGAGCAGCAGGAGCGGGTACGGCAGCGGGGGGCGGATCTCATCCGCACCGCCACCACCGCCCGGGACCGGCTGCGGCGGAAGCTGGCCCTTCAGGAGAAGGATTACGCCGCCATCCAGAACCGGGATCAGCTGCGGATCTGCGGAGATCTGATCACTGCCAATTTTTACCGGATGGAGCGGGGGCAGAGCAAGCTGAATTGTGAGAACTACTACGACCCCCAGTGTGCGCCCATCACCATCCAACTGGACCCGCTGCTCACGCCGCAGCAAAACGCTGCCAAATATTATAAGCGGTATACCAAGGCCAAAACGGCGGAACGCTATCTCCGGGAGCAGATGGCCATTGCCCGGCGGGATCTGGAGTATCTGGAGAGCATTCTGGAGGAGATCGCGGAGGCGGAGACGGAACAGGATTTCATCGACATCCGCCACGAACTGCGGGATGCCGGGTATCTGCGCAGCCAGGGCAAGGGAAAGAAGGAACTCAAGCGGGTCAGCCGTCCCCGGGAGTTCCGCACCAGCAGCGGATTCCGGGTGCTGGTGGGCCGCAACAACCGGCAGAACGATAAACTCACCCGGGAGGCGGATCACCGGGATCTGTGGTTCCACACTCAGAAGATCCACGGCTCTCATACGATCCTCTGCACCGGCGGGGCTCCGGTGGACGATGAGACACTGACGGAGGCTGCCAAGATCGCTGCATGGTATTCCCAGGCCCGCAGCAGCGGGAACGTGCCGGTGGATTACACGGCGGTCAAAAATGTGAAAAAGCCTGCCGGTGCCCGGCCGGGCATGGTGATTTACAGCACCTGTCAGACCCTCTTTGTAACGCCGGAGGAGGAACTGGTCAAGCGCCTGCAAAGCAGGTGAAGCCGGCGGAATAAAGAAAACGGGAGCTCGTCCGGCTGTGCCGGGAGGAGCTCCCGTTTGTGGGTTTTAGGCGGCGTGAGGCGCGTGGCCGTTTTCCTGATCGGTGCGGAAGAGCAGGCTGATGCACCACAGGCCGGCCAGGCCGACCAGCGCATAGATGATCCGGGACAGGATGGACAGCTGGCCGCCGCAGAAGAATGCCACGGTGTCAAAGCCGAACAGGCCGATGCCGCCCCAGTTCAGGGCGCCGATGATGGCAAGCGTCAGTGCGATCTTATCAATCATCTTGCAAAACCTCCATTCTTGGATTTGCGGTTAGCCTGCCCGCCGACAGGAGGGTTTATGCACAGTTGCTGCTGGGAGGATTTTCCGACGGAGCCCAGAGCAAATTTTGAAATGCGGCATGCTGCGCTTTGCGTGTTGAAAAGCGGATAGGGATTTGCTACAATGAAAAATCATCCAAATCAGGGCGGCGTTTTGCGCGAGACCCGAAGAAGGGAGAAGTGTGAATGAATATCGTATGCTTGGATATGGAGGGCGTTCTGGTGCCTGAAATCTGGATCGCCTTTGCCGAGGCCAGTGGTATCCCGGAACTGCGGAGGACCACCCGGGATGAGCCGGATTACGATAAGCTGATGGCCTGGCGGCTGGGCATTTTGAAGGAGCACGGCCTGGGCCTGCGGGAGATCCAGGAGACCATTGCCACCATTGATCCGCTGCCCGGTGCCCGGCAATTTCTGGATGAGCTGCGCACGCTCACCCAAGTCATCATTCTCAGTGACACCTTTGAAGAGTTTGCCCGGCCGCTGATGAAAAAGCTGGGCTGGCCCACCATCTTCTGCAATGCGCTGGAAGTGGCGCCCTCGGGGGAGATCACGGGATACAAGATGCGCTGCCAACAGTCCAAACTGACCACGGTGAAGGCGCTGCAGTCCATCGGCTATGAGACCATCGCCAGCGGCGACAGCTACAACGATCTGGGGATGATTCAGGCCAGCAAGGCGGGCTTTTTGTTCAAGAGCACGGAAAAGATCAAGGCCGATCACCCGGAACTGCCGGCCTATGAGGAGTTCGATGATCTGCTCCGTGCCATCAAGCAGGCGCTGTAAGCCGGACGCCGTGGGGCGTTCAAGGAAAGGATAGCGAAGCAAAGTATGAATCAGGCATTTGACAAGCTGGGATTTTATCCGGCGGATATTCTGTTGCCCCGGAATGTGGACATGACGAAGTGGGCCGTAGTTGCCTGTGACCAGTTTACCTCTCAGCCGGAATACTGGCAAGCGGTGGAGGAGACTGTGGCGGACGCACCGTCCGCGCTGCGGCTGATCCTGCCGGAGGCAAAGCTGCACAGCCCCGATGTGGACCGGGAGATCGACGCCATCAACAGCACTATGAAGCAGTATCTGGATCAGGGGCTGTTCCGGACGCTGCCGGAGTCCCTGCTTTACATTGAGCGCACGCAGTCTGATGGCCGCGTGCGCCGGGGCCTTGTGGGCATGGTGGATCTGGAGCAGTATGATTTCACGCCGGGCTCCGGGGCGTTGATCCGTGCCACTGAGGGGACGGTCCTCTCCCGGATTCCGCCCCGGGTGCGGGTCCGGCGGAATGCTCCTATCGAATTGCCCCATGTGATGCTTCTCATTGATGATCCGGAGCGGACGGTGATCGAGCCGCTGACTGGTGGACGCGGGGAGATGGAGCCTTTGTATGACTTTGATCTCCAGCAGGGCGGCGGCCACCTGAAGGGCTGGCGCCTGACGGCGGAGCAGATGGATGCCGTGGCGGATGCCCTGCGGGAACTTGGCAGCCGGGAGGCTATGGAAAAGAAGTATGGCCTTGGAGATGTGCCGCCGCTGCTTTTTGCCGTGGGAGACGGAAACCACTCCCTGGCCACTGCCAAGCGTTGCTATGAGGAGCTGAAAAAGGTGACGCCCCGGGACCAGTGGGCGGATCTTCCCGCCCGGTACGCCCTGGTGGAGGTGGTGAACAACCACGACAACGCCCTTGAGTTCGAACCCATTCACCGGGTGCTTTTCGGGGTGGAACCGGAGCAGGTGCTCCAGGCGTTTTTGGACTTCTATCCCGGCGCGTATGAGGGCCGGGGCACAGGCCACGTGATCGCCTATACCAGCGCCGGACGCACCGGTTTCCTGACGGTTCCCGAGCCGCGGATGCAGCTGGCAGTAGGAACCCTTCAGGCATTCATCGACCAGTACCTCCAGGAACATGGCGGCGAAGTGGACTACATCCACGGAGATGATGTGACTGATCAGCTGGGCGCGAAGCCCGGCAATATAGGCTTCAAACTGCCTGCCATGGGCAAGGAGCAGCTGTTCAAGACTGTGATGGCCGACGGGGTCCTGCCCCGTAAGACCTTCTCCATGGGCAATGCGCAGGATAAGCGATATTATGTGGAGGCACGCAAGATCCGGTAAAGAACCGAGGCGACCGTCCCCCGCGGGAAAAATTTTCCCTGCGGGGGACTTCCTTTTTTGTAAAGAGTGTGTTAAAATTTAACTAAAGAAATGAGGAGGAACGCACGATTGATTGGATGATTTAACCAACAAGAGGAGAAAGGAGCACCATATGACAGGATTGCTGCAAGGGACCGTGCTGTTGAGCGGGAGTTTGATCTTTTATATTCTGTTGCTCCTGCCGATTGTGTTTTTGCTGGGAATCAGCATCGTCTATATCGTGGTGGACGGAATCCGAAATTTCCGAAACCGGCGGGGATATGATTAACAACTCAGTGGTTTTGCAGGCCTCCGGGATTTTCCCGGAGGCCGCTTTCTTTCTGCTGCTTCGTGTGTTAAGATATCCCTACCAAAGCCCATGCAGCAGCCGCACCCAGGCGGCAGGTATCTTGGGAGAGATTCATAGGAGAGAAAACCATGAGAAGCGTTACGATGCCGGCACATGCAAAGCTGAATCTGACATTGGATATTTTAAGAAAGCGTCCGGATGGATACCACGACTTGCGGATGGTGATGCAGAGCATTGCACTCCATGATGTGGTGACGGTGCGCACGGAAACCGGAAGCGGAGAAATCACGGTCCATACGGATCGGGAAGATCTGCCCGGCGGGCCGGATAACATCGCCTGGAAGGCGGCCCGGGCGTTTTACGATGCCGTGGGCCAGGAGAGCAGCGGCACGGAGATTGTACTGGAAAAGCACATTCCCATGCAGGCGGGAATGGCTGGCGGCAGTGCAGACGGCGCTGCGGTGCTTCTGGCGCTGCAGTCGCTGTATGCGCCGGAGATGCCGCGGGAGGCGCTGGAGCAGGTCGGTTTGCAGGTGGGCAGCGATGTGCCCTTCTGCGTCCGGGGCGGTACGGCGCTGGCGGAGGGCCGGGGCGAGGTGCTGACGGACCTGCCGCCGCTGCCGGACTGCTGGATCGCAGTGTGCAAGCCGGATTTCGGCCTGTCCACTCCGGCGTTGTTCCGCCGGGTGCGGGTGGATGCGTTGCAGGGACGACCGGACCACGACGCCATGAAGCGGGCTCTGGCCGCGGGCGACTTGCCAGCGGTGGCCCGCCAGATGCGCAATGTGTTTGAAGAGGTACTGACGGTGCGGGAGCGCCAGGAGATCATGTATCTCAAGGACGTGATGCTGCGCTGCGGCGCATGCAACGCGGTCATGACCGGTTCTGGCCCCACCGTCTTTGGACTCTTTGAACGGAAAGCGGAAGCGGAGCGGGCTGTGGAGGCATTGCGGAATCACTATTCCCAGCTTTTTTTGACGACACCGCTCCAACGGGTATAAAACATCGGATTTCCGTCCACACTTTGGCAAACGGCCCCGCTGGGGCTACATACAAAGGACGGAGATTTGATGAAACCTGTAACTGTACAAAGTGCGCACAGCCGAAAACTTCATGTTTTGGAAATTGCGCTGCTGCTGGGCCTGGCGATTTTTTTCGTAACGGGCGGCGTGGCCCTGCGGACCCAGGATCAGCTGGCGGAGAAAGTGGTGCGCCTGCATATTCTGGCAAATTCGGATTCCGAGGAGGATCAGGCGCTCAAGCTCCAGGTCCGGGATGTGGTTCTGGCGCGGGCCACAGAGATTCTGGAGCAGTCCGCAGACCGGCAGGAGGCAGAGGCCAGGCTCCGGGGGCAGCTGCTGGAGCTGGAGCACCTTGCGGCGGAGGAGATCCGGGCGGAGGGCTATGACTATCCGGTAACAGTTGAACTGACGGACACCCCGTTTCCCACCCGGGAATATGACGGGTTCACCCTCCCGGCGGGAGAGTATCTGGCGCTGCGGGTGGTGATCGGCGCGGGAGAGGGACACAACTGGTGGTGCGTCGTCTTTCCGCCGCTTTGCACC
>FR890819.1 GCA_000436875.1 Oscillibacter sp. CAG:155
TTCCACCCGCCGGACCAGTTCCGCCACCTCGGGAATGGTATGGAGTTGTTTGAGAAATTGTTCCATGATCGCAAGTCCTTGTAAAAATTTGGAAGTTTTGAAGTGCACATCACCCCGCCGCTCCAACGGGCGGTGGGGGTGTCCCTGTATGATCTTATGCGCAAAGCGCCTGCGCTTTTCCGCTCGGGTGAAAAACAGCGGCCCTTACGGCGTCTCCGGCCTCCGGAGCTCTTCTAGCAGGTTCGCGGCTCGCCGCCGGATCTCCAGGCCGCCGCCGAACTCCGCGGCGAATTCCAGGTGGGGGCAAGCTTCCTCCGTCCGTCCCAGAGCACGCAGGCAGCAGGCGGCGTGATAGTGGTCCGTCACCTGAAGGCGAAGGGACTCCGGCCGCTCCAGCCAGGAGCACACCTCCTCCAGCAATCGGGCGGGGTGCTCCTTTTCCAGGAACCGGAGCTGCCAGCGGTACCGCTCCAGAATCGTCCCCCAGCCAGAGGCTTTTCGGCCCTCCGGCGCCATGGCCTCCACGGTCCGCTCCGCCTCCGCCAGAAACCGCCGGGCCCGGGGGACGTCCTCCTCCCGCAAGGCCGCTGCCGCCCGGTTCAGCAGCCAGGTTGCCCGGTTTGGTCCGGCGCTCGTCTGTACCCACGGCTCCAGCTCATCCAGCAGCCGGGCGGCCTCCAGGGCACGCCCCATGGAAAACAGCGCGGTGGATTCGCTCAGCCCCAGGGAGATCCCCACGCTTCGGGTGCGGGGTGTCTCCAGAGGAAAGTGCTTTGCCAATTCCCGACTGGTCCGCAGCAGCGGCTCCGGGTCACAGCGCTCCAGGGCCTCCCGGGCCTGGGCTATCTCTTTTTCCAAAGAGGTGAAGTACAGCCAGGCCACAGCGACGGCCAGAGGGATCCAGACGAGGAACACGGTGCCCACCCGCCAGGTCCGGCTGACGGCCGCCAGAAGCAGCGCAGGAACCGCCCAGAGCAGGGAGAACCCCCACCGGTGACGGTTCAGCCAGCGAAGCATCCCCATGGTGCAGCGCCTCCTTGACGGAAAATCAGTTGAAGTCGTTCATGGCCTTCTGGCAGCCGTGCTCAATGATGCACTCCGCCGCTTGGATGGCCCGCTCAAAGCTCTCCAGCAGCACCTTCCGGTCCGCCTGGGAGGGCACGCCGATGACCCAGTCGATCATGTCGCCGCCCTCGCCGGGGGCACCGGTGCCGATCTTGATGCGGGGAAAGTCCTGGGTGCCCAGGTGGGCGATGATGTTTTTGATGCCGTTGTGTCCGCCGGCGGAGCCGGTGGGCCGCACCCGGATCTTGCCCACGGGCAGCGACACGTCATCGTAGATCACCAGCACATGGTCGGCGGGGATCTTGTAGAACTGGACCGCCTCCCGCACCGCCTCGCCGGAGAGGTTCATATAGGTCTGGGGCTTCATCACCAGGCACTTGCACCCGGCGAAGGAGAGGATATTGTAGGCGGATTTGAACTTGACCTTGTTGAGCTTCACCCCTGCCTGCTCCGCCAGCAGGTCCACGGTGAGAAAGCCCATGTTGTGCCGGGTGTTGGCGTATTTCTGGCCGGGATTGCCCAGGCCCACGATCAGCCAGTCCACCGCGGCGGATTTCATTCCAAACATAGGGTGCTCCTTCATTTTTGAAAGTGGTGTCTGTGGGAAAGCGGTTTTCCCGGCGGCGCATCCGGTTTCCCAACGTCCGCAAAGGCGGGAAAGTATCCTTTCCCGCCTTTGATGATGCCTTGTTCTCTTGGGTGCCGGGCTGCCGCTCAGCGGAACAGCTTGGAGATGGAGACCTCCTGATAGATGCGCTCGATGGCCTCGGCAAACATGGGCGCCACGGACAGATACTTGATCTTGTCGCTCTTGCCGGGATCGATAGCCGGGATGGTATCCAGCAGAGCCAGCTCCTTGATGACGCTGTTGTTGATGCGGTCAATGGCGGGGCCGGAGAGCACACCGTGGGACGCGCAGGCGTGGACGCTCTTGGCACCGCCCACTTCCACCAGGGCCTGGGCGGCATTGCACAGAGATCCGCCGGTATCCACCATGTCGTCGAAGAGGATGCAGTCCTTGTCCCGGACGTCGCCGATGACGTTCATGACCTCGCACTGGTTGGCCTTCTGACGGCGCTTGTCCACGATGGCCAGGTTCATGTGCAGCTTCTGGGCAAAGGCACGGGCACGGGCCACGGAGCCCACGTCGGGGGAGACCACCACGATGTCCTCGCACTCGGTGCCGAACTTCTTGGCGTAGTAATCCACAAAGATGGGGTTGCCGGCCAGGTTGTCCACAGGGATGTCGAAGAAGCCCTGGATCTGGGAGGCGTGCAGGTCCATGGTCAGCACGCGGTCAGCACCGGCAGCGGTGAGCATGTTGGCCACCAGCTTGGCGGTGATGGGATCGCGGGCCTTGGCCTTGCGGTCCTGACGGGCATAGCCGTAGTAGGGGATGACGGCGGTGATGCGGCCGGCGGATGCCCGCTTGAGCGCATCGATCATGATGAGCAGCTCCATCAGGTTCTGGTTCACCGGGTTGCAGGTGGACTGAACCACGAACACGTCGCTGCCGCGGACAGTCTCGTACAGGGATACGAACACCTCGCCGTCGGAGAAGGTGCCGACCTCCGCCTCGCCCAGCTTGGTGCCCATCAGCTTGCAGATGTCCTCCGCCAGCTTGGGATTCGAGTTTCCGCAGAATACCTTAATATCTTTACCGTGGGAAATCATTTCCAAACGCCCTCTTTCTTTTCCGTTTTTCTTTCGTGTTTTTGGGAACGGTGGTACGTGTCAATGCTCGTTTTTTTGCTCCTGGCTCTCATGGATCTTGCGCCGCCGCGCAGCCCAGCCCTCCAGGTTCTTTTGTCTGGCCCGAGCCACTGCCAGCGCATCGGCAGGAACCTCATCGGTGATGGTGCTGCCCGCCGCGGTGTAGGCGCCGTCGCCCACTGTCACCGGCGCGATCAGGTTGGTGTTACAGCCCAAAAATGCCCGGTCACCGATGGTGCAGCGGTATTTTTTGAACCCGTCGTAATTGGTGGTGACGGTTCCGCAGCCGAAATTGACCTTCTTGCCCACGTCGCTGTCGCCCACATAGGTGAGGTGAGAGATCTTGGTCCCGTCGCCGATGGTGGAGTTTTTGATCTCCACGAAATCACCCACCTTGATGTCGTCCCCAATGGTGCAGCCCGGCCGGACATAGGCAAAGGGCCCCACATGGGTGCGGCTGCCGATGGTGCTCTCGTTGATCTGAGAGGCATTGACCTCCGTGTCATCTCCCACGGTGCAGTCCCGTACCATGGCGTTGGGGCCGATGGTGCAGCCGCAGCCGATGTGGGTCTCACCCCGCAGGATGGTCCCCGGCAGAATAACGGTCCCCCGGCCGATGGTGACCCGGGGGTCGATATAGACGGCGGTGGGGTCCAGAACGCGCACGCCGTTTTGGATGTGGCGCTTGACGATCCGGTCTCGCAGCAGCAGTTCCAGCTCCGCGATGGTCTCCGGTCCGTAGCCCGGCAGCCAGCCGGAGGCCAGCTCCGCTGCGGAGACGTTGTTGCTCATCCGCTCCTTCCAGCTCTCCTGCAGCTCATAGCCGGGAGCCTGGTAGACAAATCCCACGCCGGCCTCCTCCAGAGGCAGCGCCGCCCGGGGCAGCACCAGCACCTGGTCCGGTGTGTTCAGGAACTCCATCAGATCCTTTTGCTGTTCCGAGACGATCACATCTGCGTCCGCCGGGAAACAACGGCGGACTTCCTCCGCGAAGGTCGGACCACAGACGATAAAAAACCGCTGGACACCATCGGCCTGCAACTTGTCGCCGACCCATGTGAGGATGGGGCAAAACAGCACGGCTTCCAGCATCAGCGGTTTGGAGTGCGCCGGGATGGAGGAGTCTTCTTCCAGAAAACAAACGGCGCGCTGCGGACAGTTCATGTTCGCGTTCCTCCTTTTTAGCGTATAGCGGCACCATTCCCCCTGGAACAGTGCACTCGTTCTTTTATTATAACAAAGGACCGTAAAAAATCCAGTGTTTTCAGGAATTTTCTTTTTGAAATTTCCTGTGTTCCGCTTTCGGCGTCTTTTCCGGCCCCTTGCGGGAAGGCCGGCGGGGCAGAAAAGGTTGTGCCGAAAAATCCGTCATTTTTCGGCAAATTGCAGAAAAACCGCGTTTTTTGTCGTGATTCTATCCGAATTTTTACGTTTCTTCTCATATTGCTGTTGAATTTGCGCAGGCAAAGGATTACAATGAAGTTCGCTCGTATGGAAAAGGGAGGTTTTTCCGTTTTTATGCTTAATATTGTACTGGTAGAGCCGGAAATTCCGCAGAACTGCGGCAACATCGCCCGCACCTGCGCCGCCACCGGCAGCCGCCTGCATCTGGTGCGCCCGCTGGGCTTTGACATCTCGGAAAAAGCCGTGCGGCGGGCAGGACTGGATTACTGGCATTTGGTGGAGGTCTTCGACTACGAAAACCTGGCCGAGCTGTTCCGGCTCCATCCCGAAGCAGCGGAAAACGCCTGGCTCACCACCACCAAGGCCCCCCGCAGCTATCAGGAGGCCGTTTTCACACCGGACAGCTGGCTCTTTTTCGGCAAGGAGACCGCCGGCCTTCCCCAGGACTTCCGGGAGCGGTTCTATGACCGGTGCATCCGACTCCCCATGGTGTCCGAGGCCCGCAGTCTGAATCTCTCCAACACCGTGGCGGTATGCGTATATGAGGCCCTGCGGCAGACGGGTTTTCCCGGATTGCAGGCCACGGGAGAGATGGCAAAGGCGTAAGCCCCGGGTGAATCGGGTCCAGACTGCCCATACTATTTGATATCCCGCGGCGTCCGCGCGCCGCTTTTGATTTCCCCCCATCAAGGAACTTTGAAATTCATTACGAATCGGAGGCTTTCCTATGAACTACAACAAAAAGACCGTCCGGGATGTGGACGTTCAGGGCAAGAAGGTCCTGCTGCGCTGCGACTTCAACGTGCCCCTGGCCAAGGACGGCAGCGGCGTCATCACCGACGACAAGCGCATCCGGGCCGCTCTGCCCACCATCCAGTACCTGCTGGACCAGAACGCCGCCGTCATCGCCTGCTCTCACCTGGGCAAGCCCAAGAACGGCCCCGACCCGGCGCTGAGCCTCAAGCCCGTGGCCAAGCGTCTGAGTGAGCTGCTGGGCAAACCCGTCATCATGGCCGAGGATGTGGTGGGCCCCGATGCCCAGGCCAAGGCCGCCGCCCTCAAACCCGGTGAGATCATGCTGCTGGAAAACACCCGTTTTGAAAAGGGCGAGACCAAGAACGACCCCGAGCTTGCCAAGGCCATGGCCTCCATGGCAGAGATCTATGTCTCCGACGCCTTCGGCGCCGTGCACCGTGCCCATGCCTCCACCGCCGGTGTTGCCGACTATCTGCCCGCCGTCAGCGGCTTTTTGATCCAGAAGGAGCTGGAAGTCATCGGCGGCGCTCTGAAGAGTCCCAAGCGGCCCCTGGTGGCTATTCTGGGCGGCAGCAAGGTCTCCAGCAAGATCGGCGTCATCAACAACCTCCTGGAGATCGCCGACACCATCATCATCGGCGGCGGCATGGCCTACACCTTCTCTGCCGCCCAGGGCGGCAAGGTGGGTGACAGCCTGCTGGAAGCCGACTGGGAGGGCTACGCCAATGAGATGGTGGAAAAGGCCGCGGCCAAGGGCGTCAAGCTCTTGCTGCCGGTGGACACCGTCTGCGCCGACGCCTTCGCCCCCGACGCCAAGAGCCAGGTGGTCAAGGCCGGGGAGATCCCCGACGGCTGGCAGGGCCTGGACATTGGCCCCGAGACCGTGAAGCTCTACTGCGACGCCGTGAAGGACGCCGGCACCGTGATCTGGAACGGCCCCATGGGCGTCTTTGAGTTCCCCGCCTTCGCCAAGGGCACCGAGGCTGTGGCCGAGGCCCTGAGCAAAACCAGCGCCATCACCATCATCGGCGGCGGCGACAGCGCAGCTGCCGTGCAGCAGCTGGGCTACGCCGACAAGATGACCCACATCTCCACCGGCGGCGGTGCCAGCCTGGAGTTCATGGAGGGCAAGGAACTGCCCGGCGTCGCCTGCCTGCTGGACGCTTAAAAACTTTCCCCCGGGCAGTTCCGCGACCAAGCGCAGCGCAGGGAGCCGCGCGTCAGCGCGTATTCCAATGGCCGGGGTTCCCAAGGGGAGCCCGGCCCGGCGTCGCCTGCTTGCTGGACGCCTAAAATCTTTTCCCTCCGGGATATCCTGCCCCGCAGGAACTTTAACTTGACAAACCGGCGGATCTTCTGTATAAGATAGTAGTTTACGTTTAAAAGCAGCGGATGCCGCCAGGAATAACTCCCGCGCCGCAGGCGCGGAAACGATCCACATCACATAAAAGGAGAAATCAAGGAAATGAATCGCAGATATCGCAAGACCGTCATCGCCGGCAACTGGAAGATGAACATGACTGCTACCGAGACCAAGAAGTTCGCCGAGGACATGAAGAAGATCATGCCCCGCGCCAAGTGGTGCGAGACGCTGATCTGCGTCCCCGCCTGCAACATCCAGACCGCCGCCAAGGTCTTCAAGGACCTGCGCATCTCCGTGGGCGCCGAGAACGTCTACTTTGAGGAGAAGGGCGCCTATACCGGTGAAGTCTCCGCCGAGATGCTCAAGGACCTGGGCGTCAAGTATGTCATCGTGGGCCACAGCGAGCGGCGGCAGTATTTCTGCGAGACCGACACCACCGTCAACAAGAAGGTCCACGCCGTGCTGAACGCCGGCATGAATCCCATCATCTGCGTGGGTGAGAGCCTGGAGCAGCGGGAGACCGGCGTCACCAACGAGTGGATCGCCCTGCAGGTCAAGAGCGCCCTGTACGGCGTGCCCGCCGACAAGCTGCGCCGCTGCATCATCGCCTACGAGCCCATCTGGGCCATCGGCACCGGCAAGACCGCCACTGCCGAGCAGGCCGGTGAGGTCTGCGGCAACATCCGCGCCACCATCCGCGCTCTGTACGGCGCCCGGGTGGCCCGCTCCGTCACCATCCAGTACGGCGGCTCCATGAACCCCAAGAACGCCGCGGAGCTGCTGGCCCAGCCCGACATTGACGGCGGCCTCATCGGCGGTGCCGCCCTGAAGCCCGAGCAGTTCGTGGACATCATCAACGCCGCCAACCAGGAGTGAGCCTGCTGTGCTTCATCCGGGTACGGCGCCGCCGCCCCGGCGAGTCTGACAGCTGATTATGGAAATGAGGAATCCTGTTCATTATGAATAAAACACCGACTACTCTCATCATCATGGACGGCTTCGGCCTCTCCGACGCCGCCGACGGCAATGCCGTCAAGGCCGCCGCCACCCCCCGGCTGGATGAGTTTTTGCAGGAATTTGCCCACACGACCCTCCAGGCCTCCGGCCTGGACGTGGGCCTTCCCGCAGGACAGATGGGCAACAGCGAGGTAGGGCACACCAACATCGGCGCCGGCCGGGTGGTGTTTCAGGACCTGCCCCGGATCACCAAGTCCATCACCGACGGCACCTTCTTCCACAATGAGGCGTATGTGCACGCCATGGACGCCTGCCTGGAAAAAGGAACCTCCCTGCACCTGATGGGCCTTTTGTCCGACGGCGGTGTCCACTCCCACCTGGATCACCTCTTCGCCCTTTTGCAGATGGCAAAGGACAAGGGCCTCACCAAGGTCTATATCCACGCCTTCCTGGACGGCCGGGACGTCTCTCCCACCTCCGGCGCGGATTTCGTAACCCAGACCGTGGAAAAGTGCCGGGAAGTGGGCGTGGGCAAGATCGCAACGGTGATGGGCCGCTACTACGCCATGGATCGGGACAAGCGCTGGGATCGGGTGGAGATGGCCTATGACGCCATGGTCTACGGTGAAGGCTCCACCTTCAACCCCGTGCCCGTGGCCGCCGTGAAGGACTCCTACGCCGCCGGCGTCACCGACGAGTTTGTGGAGCCCGTGGTCTGCGACCGGGACGGTACCATCTCCGACAACGACAGCGTCATCTTCTTCAACTTCCGGCCCGACCGGGCCCGGGAGATCACCCGGGCGCTGGTGGACCCGGCGTTTGACGGCTTCACCCGCCAGATCTTCCCCCTGACCTTCGTGTGCAACACGGAGTACGACGCCTCCATGCCCAACGTGGAAGTGGCCTTCCCCCGGACCTCCGTGCGCAACGGTCTGGGCGAGTACCTCAGCCAGATGGGCATGACCCAGCTGCGGATCGCCGAGACGGAGAAATACGCCCATGTCACGTTCTTCTTCAACGGCGGCTCCGAGACGGTGTTCCCCGGGGAGGACCGGGTGCTGGTGCCCTCTCCCAAGGTGGCCACTTATGACCTCCAGCCGGAGATGAGCGCCCATGAGGTCTGTGACAAGTGCGTGGAGCGGATCGAGTCTGGTGCCTACGACGTGGTGATTTTGAACTTTGCCAACTGCGACATGGTGGGCCACACCGGCGTGTTTGACGCCGCCGTGAAGGCCGTGGAGACCGTGGACACCTGCGTCGGCAAGGTGGTGGACGCCACGCTGAAGATGGGCGGCATCGCCATGATCACCGCTGACCACGGCAACGCCGAGCAGATGACCGAGCCCGACGGCTCTCCCATGACCGCCCACACCACCAATCCGGTGCCCTTCATCCTCTGCGGCGCCGGAACGGAGCTGCGCCAGGGCGGGCGCCTTGCAGACATCGCCCCCACCATGCTGGATGTGATGGGCCTGGCCTGCCCCGACGAGATGGACGGAACCTCTCTCATTATTAAGTAAATCCCATTTCTTCGCCGCCCGGAGTTTCCGGGCGGCGTTTTTTTGCGGGCATATTCGGTGCCACGGGCGCATAAGGTTGTCCCAGAGGTGAAGCACATGAAACGAATGACAACACGCCTGCGGAGCCTGGGCCGCCGGCTGGGTGCCGCGGGTCTCGCGGCCGGGACCTTGTGGGCGGTCACCGTCACCGCCGGCAGCGAAACCGCCGCCGGCGCCTGGAAGGCATTGCGGGAATCGTCCCCCATGGGGGCACTGCGGTGGGAGCTGGGGGAGCTGTGGGTGCGGGACACCCTGTCCCCGGCGGCAGTACTGACGCTGGGGGAGTCCCCGCTGCTGCTCTCCGCCCGGACGGCGGTGGCAGAGCTGTGGTCCACGGAGCGGGCCGAATCCGCCGGCGACGGGGAAGAGGAGGAGCTTGTGACCACGCCGGTGGAGGAGACGCCCCTGGATGCGGCAGACGCTGCGGACAACGGCATCCCCGCCCGGACGCTGGTTCCCACAGACCCCAGCGGCTACACCGTCTGCGGACGGGCCTACATCTCCAACACCACCGACCACACCCTGGACGTCACCGCCCTGACGGACACCTTTGACGCGGAGCTGGCAGACGACGGCCCCCAGATCCTGATCCTCCACACCCACGGCAGCGAGGCCTACACGCCGGTGGCCGGGACGGAGGTGGTCTGGTCCGGCAACCACCGCACCACCGACTCCCGCTACAACGTAGTGCAGGTGGGAGATGAGATGGCAGACGTGTTCAGCGAGGCGGGCATCTCTGTGCTCCACGACCGGACGTTGTACGACTATCCCTCCTATAACGAGGCCTACGACCGCTCTCTGGCGGCCATTGAGAGCTACCTGGCCCAATATCCCTCTCTGCGCTTCATCCTGGACGTCCACCGGGACGCCATTGAAGACAGCCAAGGTAACGAGTACAAGGTCGTCTCCTCCATCGACGGCGTGGGCACCGCCGCCCAGCTGACGCTGGTGGTGGGCAGCGACGGCAGCGGGCTGCCCCATCCCAACTGGATGGAAAACCTGAAGCTGGCAGTAGCCCTCCAGGAGGACCTGCTCACGTCCTATCCCACACTGATGCGGCCCATTCTGCTGCGCAATTCCCGCTACAACCAGCACGCCACCACCGGCTCGCTGCTGGTGGAGGTGGGCGCTGCCGGAAACTCCCCGGAGGAGGCGGCGCTGGCGGGGCGGCTCTTCGCCCAGCGGATGGTGGAGGTGCTGGAATCCCGCAGCAAATAACAAACGCCGGGCGGTTTTCGCCCGGCGCTTTTTTCAGGACAGCAGGGCGTTGATCTCCTCGATTTCCAGATCCTGGAGCGCCCAGTTGATGCCGTAGCCCACCACCTTGCTCAGATCCCGGATCTGCTGGTCGATGTCCTGGGGGGTGACCATCAGATTCTTCCGGTTGCGGCGCAGCTTGTCTCCGTCCACATGCTCCACGCCGGCCTCCTCCAGCAGATCCACCGCCAGCGTGGCGGCATCCACCACCGTGGGGATGCCGATGGAAAAGACCGGCACCCCCAGTGTCTCCTGATTCAGCGCCGAACGGTGGTTTCCCACGCCGGAGCCGGGGATGATGCCGGTGTCGCTCAGCTGCACCGTGGCGCAAACCCGCCCCACTCGCCGGGAGGCCAGGGCATCCACCGCGATGACCATGGCCGGCTGCACCTGCTCCACCAGTCCCCGCACCGCCTCGGCGGACTCCACCCCCGTGGTGCCCAGCACGCCGGTGCGCTGCACCGCCACCGGGCGGAACCCGGCAAAGTGCTTCGGCATGGCAGCGATCAGGTGTCGGGTGATGAGGACGCTGTCCGCCGCCAGCGGCCCCACCGCGTCCGGTGTCATGGACCGGTTGCCAAGTCCCACCACCAGCGCCGCCCCCTCCGGCGGCAGCAGCGACTTGAGCTGGCTTCCCACCGCCCGGACCGCCCGCTCAAAAAAATCGGCCTTGCGCTGCCAGAAGGTGGTCAGGTCAATGGTCAGGTAGCTGCCCCGGGGTTTGCCCAGGGCCTCCTCGCCCCGCTCATCCAGAATGTCCACCCGGGTCACCGGATAGCCCTCCTGCTTGCTCTTGATGGCCTTGACCCCCGCCAGACGCGTAGTCCGCTCCGCAGACTCCTGCCACAATTCCCGGGCCTCCAGCGCCAGATCCGTGCGTTTTATAAACAAAAAGCACCCCTCCCAGACACAAAATCTTGTGGTTGTGGCCCTAGGTTTTGCATCCCGCGGCACAATATACAAAAAGTGAACGGAAATTGCAAAAAAAAGCTTGCTTTTTAGGAAGTTTCCTGCTAAAATATCATTCTGCACGGTGGGTTTTTGTTCCACCGCTGGATTTTGCCTAAGGAGGTGTTTGGTTTGCCGAATATTAAGTCTGCCAAGAAGCGCGTTCTGATCGCTGAAGTGAGAAACGCTCGCAACAAGGCCACGAAGTCCGAGCTGAAGACCGCCATCAAGAAGTTCGAGGCTGCTGCCGCAGAAGGCAATCGCACCGAGGCCGATGGCGCTTACAAGGTTGCAGTGAAGAAAGTCGATCAGGCAGTTGCCAAGGGCGTTCTGCACAAGAACACGGCTGCTCATCGCAAGAGCGCCATGACCCTGAAGCTCAACAAGATCGGCTGATCGAGCGAACAGAAAGGACATCCGTCAGGATGTCCTTTTTTTCATGCCTCTCCGGGTGACCCCGGGGATTTTTTACATTCTGACCCTTTCTTTTTGCCGCGGCCGTGGTAGAATAGCGGTACATGAAACAATGTGAGGTGCCTGTATGCCCATTTTTGATACCCATGCCCACTATGACGCCGACCAATTCGCATCGGACCGGGAGGCGGTGCTCGCCGCCCTGCCCGGCGCCGGCGTTGGTCTGGTGGTGGACCCCGGCTGCGACGTGGCCTCCTCCCGGGAGGCGGTGACGCTTGCGGAGCGGTTCGACCACGTTTACGCCGCCGTGGGCATCCACCCGGAGGACTGCGCCGGCTGCACTGATGCCGACTTCGGCGTGATCCGGGAACTGTGCCGCCGGGAGAAGGTGGTGGCCGTGGGGGAGATCGGACTGGACTACTACTGGAAGGAGAATCCGCCCCGGGATTTTCAGGAGCAGGTGTTCCGCCGCCAGATTGAACTGGCGCTGGAGCTGGATCTGCCCGTCATCATCCATGACCGGGAGGCCCACGGAGACAGCCTGCGGATCGTGCTGGACTACCCGGAGCTGCGGGGGGTGTTCCACTGCTTCTCAGGAAGTCCCGAAATGGCCCAGGAGCTTTTGAAGCAGGGCTGGTATCTGGGGTTTGACGGCCCTATCACCTATAAAAATGCCAAGCGGGCACCGGAGGTGGCCGCCGTTACCCCGCTGAACCGGATCGTCATTGAGACCGACGCCCCCTACATGGCGCCGGTGCCCTTCCGGGGCAAGCGGAACGACAGCCGGTATCTGTCCTATGTGGTAGAAAAGCTGGCAGAGTGGAAGGGCGTCACGCCGGAGGAACTGACGGAGATCACCTGGCAAAACGGAAAACGACTGTTTGGATTGGAGTAATCAACATGGAAAAAGGATTTACGATCACCTATGAGTATGGGGACAACCTGTATGTGAACCCCACCAACCGCTGCAATTTCAACTGCGAGTTCTGCCTGCGGCACAACGGCCACGGCGGCAGCATCTACACCCACAACCTCTGGCTCATGCGGGAGCCCACCCGGGAGGAGATCCTCTCCTCCATCGAGAGCCACGACCTCTCCAAGTACAAGCAGCTGGTGTTCGTGGGCTTCGGCGAGCCCAGCTACCGCTTCGACGATATCTGCTGGGTCATCGACCAGATGAAGGCCAAGGGGGAGAAGATCTTCACCCGTATGGACACCAACGGCACCGGCTCTCTCATCAACGGCCGGGACATCGCCCCGGACTTTGCCGGCCGGTTCGACATGGTCTCCGTGTCCCTCAACACCGACACAGCGGAAAAGTACAATGCGCTGTGCCACCCCCAGCAGGAAAACGCCTATGAAGCCATGAAGGACTTTACGAAAGAGGTCCGCAAGTACGTCCCCACTGTCATGATGACCGTGGTGGATACCATCCCGCCGGAGGAGATCGAGGCTTGCCGGAAGATCTGCGAAGATGAGATCGGCGCCACCTACCGGGTGCGGGAATACATCAAGGATTAAACGGAGCGTATCTATCATGTTTCGATTATTGGGTTCTTTAATCATGGGCGCCCTGGTGGGCTGGATCGCCGGCCACCTGATGGGCACCAAGGGCGGCTTGCTGCGCAACATCGTGGTAGGGGTCATCGGCTCCTTTGTGGGCAGCTTTGTGTGCGCCTTCCTGGGCTTTTACGCCTACGGCTTCATCGCCACGCTGGTGGTGAATGTGGTGGGGGCGTGCCTCTTCATCTGGCTGGGACGCCGCCTCTTCGGCTGATTGTCCCGCCTGTCATCACACAAAAAACCGGGCGTACCCAGGTTGGGTACACCCGGTTTTCCCTGCTTTGGGGCAAGGCTCAGAGCATGTGCAGAAGCTCGATCTGCTCCCCGGAGGGACCGGTGAAAAAGCGGTTTTCCAGCCCGCCGAAGGTCTTGGGCAGCACCGTTTTTTCCGGCTTGAGGAAGGTATCCACCCCGGCGGCCTGAATGGCAGCGGCCGCAGCATCCACGTCGTCCACATACACCGCAAAGTGGGGGATATTGCCCTCGCCCATGGGCACGGGCACCGGGGACTGGATCAGTTCCAGCAAAAAGCCGCCGAAGGACACCAGCGCCAGCTGCTTTTCCCCATCCGGTGTAGAAACTGCGTCCCGGCGGAAGAGGCTTCCGCCGATCTTCTCGTAAAAGGCGATGCTCCCGTCCATGTCCCGGGTGTGGACGGCAATGTGGCCCAGGCCCTGATAGTGCTCCTGCATGATCGTTTCCTCCTTAATATGTGGTTTGTTTCAATGTATCATATTTCCCGGAAAAAGAAAATCCCCGGAATTTAGGCTTGTTTTTTGGAAAATTTGAAATTTTTCCTTGACATTTGTCCTGATTCCTATATAATAATAAGGCTTGCAGTATGCAGGCATATCCTTGCTCTCATCTCAAGAATGAGGGCCATTTGTCCAGAAGGAGGTGCAACAATGGCAAAGGTTTCTGCCAATTATGAGGTCGTTTATATCATCGACCCTGCACAGGGTGAGGAGAACACCGCCGCGCTGGTGGCGAAGTTCAAGACCCTGGCCGAGCAGAACGGTTCCGCTGTGGAAGTGGAAGAGTGGGGCAGCCGCAAGCTGGCTTATCCCATCAATTTCAAGAACGAAGGCTACTACGTCCTGATGAGCTTCACCAGCGATCCTTCTTTCCCGAAGGAGCTGGACCGTGTTCTTCGCATCACGGATGGCATCATGCGTTCCCTGATCGTCTGCAAGGGCGAATAAGGAGGCATTTCGATGCTCAACAAGGTCATCATCATGGGCCGTCTGGTCAAGGACCCGGAGCTGCGGCGCACCCAATCCGGCACTGCCGTCACGTCTTTCCGCATTGCGGTCGACCGTGACTTCAAGAGCCAGGATGGGAGCAAGCAGGCGGACTTCTTCGATGTCGTCGCCTGGCGCGCCACTGCCGAGTTCGTCAGCAAGTACTTCACCAAGGGCCGTATGGCTGTGGTGGAGGGCCGGCTGCAGACCCGGGACTGGACGGACCGGGAGGGCGGAAAACGTGTCGCCACGGAGATCGTCGCCGATAACATCTATTTCGGCGATTCCAAGCGCGACAGCGCCGGCGATTTCGGCGGCGCACCCGCTTCCTACAGTGCCCCCGCGGGCGGCGGCTATTCCAGTCCCGCACCCTCCGGCGGCCACTCTGACTTCGCCGAGATCGGCGAGGAAGACGGCGAACTGCCGTTCTGATTTTGATAAAGGAGGAACCAATCATGGCTTTCGATCGTGAATCCAGACCCGCTCGTCCCATGCGCGGCAAACGCCGTAAGGTCTGCCAGTTCTGCGCGGACAAGTGCGAGTTCATCGATTATAAGGATGCTGCCAAGCTGCGTCGGTTTGTTTCCGAGCGCTCCAAGATCCTGCCCCGCCGGACCACCGGCACCTGCGCCATGCATCAGCGTCAGCTGACTGAGGCCATCAAGCGGGCCCGTCAGATCGCTCTGCTGCCCTACGTCACCGACTAAGGCGCGCGGTTTTTCAAGCGGCAAAACGCCCCGTCCGAATGGACGGGGCGTTTTTTTCATGCCTTTCGGGAAAGACGCCTCACACATCCAGTTCCAGCACCACCGGGCAGTGGTCGCTGCCCAGCACCTCGCTCCAGATGTCGGCGTTTTTGATCTTGTCCCGGAGCCGCTCCGAGACGATAAAATAGTCGATCCGCCACCCGGCATTGTTCTTCCGGGCGTTGAAGCGGTAGCTCCACCAGGAATAGGCCCCGGTCTTGTCGGGATAGAGGTAGCGGAAGGTATCCACAAAGCCGGAATCCAGCAGCTTTGTCATCTTCTCCCGTTCCTCGTCGGTAAAGCCGGGATTGCGGCGGTTGGGACCAGGGTTTTTGATGTCTTTTTCTGTGTGGGCCACGTTCAGGTCCCCGCAGTACACCACCGGCTTTTTCGCATCCAGCTCCAGGAGGTACTCCCGGATGTCGTCCTCCCAGGCCATGCGGTAATCCAGCCGGGCCAGCTGGTCCTTGGAGTTGGGGGTGTAGCAGCAGACCAGATAGAATTCCGGGTACTCCGCCGTGATGACCCGGCCCTCGTGGCGGTGCTCGTCGATGCCGAAGTCATAGGTGACGGCCAGGGGCGTCTTGCGGGTGAAGACGGCAGTGCCGGAGTATCCGGCCTTGTCGGCGCTGTTCCAGTAGCGCTCGTAGCCCGGCAGATCGAAAGACGCCTGCTCCGGCCGCATCTTCGTCTCCTGCAGGCAGATGATATCCGCGTCGGCGAAGGCGCAGAAATCCAGAAAGCCCTTTCCCAGGCAGGCCCGCAGGCCATTGACGTTCCAGGACACCAGTTTCATGATTGTTCTCCTTTGGCAAAAGCATTTTTTTCATTGTATCCGATCTTTTGCTGAAAAACAAGATTGCCCCCGGCAGCCAAACGCGGTACAGTAGAGAAAAGGCATCTCACGCGCCGGCGGGAGCCGACGCAAGAGGGAGGAGGAACAGCCATGGACACAACCAACGGCGGACTGCGGAATATGACGGAGGGCAGCCCTGCCCGGCACATCATACTCTTTGCCCTGCCGCTGTTGGCGGGGAGCTTTCTCCAGCAGCTCTACAACATGGTGGACAGCTGGGTGGTGGGCCAGTACGTGGGCGACGCGGCCCTGGCGGCCGTGGGCATCGGCTTTCCGGTGATTTTCATGTTCACGTCGCTGTTCATGGGCCTTGCCAACGGCGGCACAGTGGTCATCGCCCAGTTTTACGGCGCCGGGGAGCTGGACCGGGTCCGGGACGCGGTGGACACCATCTACACCGCTTTTACGGTCAGCGCCGTCCCGGTGACGCTGCTGGCAGTGGGACTGGTGAAGCCCATTCTCTTTTTGCTGCGGGTGGACGCCACCGCCTACGATGACGCCTGGCTCTATCTCACGGTGGTGTGCGCAGGGCTGGTGGGCACCATCGGCTACAACCTCAACGCCGGTATCCTGGGGGGACTGGGCAACAGCAGCACCACACTGCGCTTCTTGGCGGTAGCGGCGCTTTTGAACATCGCGCTGGATTTGATTCTGGTGCTGGCGTGCGGCTGGGGTGTGTTCGGCGTGGCCATCGGCACGGTGGTCTCCCAGGCTTTTTCCTGGCTCTACGGCCTCTGGTACATCAACCGCCGCTATCCCCAGATCGCCATCCGACCCTTCTGCCGCCGCTTTGACCGCAGTCTCTTCGGCCAGATCATGGGCATCGGACTGCCGGCAGGCATCCAGATGTCCCTGGTGGCCCTGGGGGCCATGGTGGTGATGAGTAAGATCAACACCTTCGGCAAGGAGTTTACCGCCGGGTACAATGTGGGCTACCGTCTGGACCAGCTGGCTTTCCTGCCGGTCCAGAGCCTTTCCAACGCCGTCACCGCCTTCGTGGGGCAGAACATCGGCGCCCGGCAGCTGGACCGTGCCCGGCAGGGCATCCGGGTGACGGTGGCCTCCTCCGTGGTGTGGTCGCTGCTGATGGCGGCGGTCCTGATCCCCTTCGGGGCGGACCTGGTGGGGCTGTTCTCCGACACGCCGGCGGTGATCGACGCCGGCGCGGTGTATCTGCGGTGCATCATGCCCTTTTACGCCATCTTCGCTGTGATGTTCTCCCTGAACAACGCCATGCGGGGAGCGGGGGAGAGCATGTTCCCCATGCTGGACGCCATTTTTTCCCTGATTCTGCTGCGGGTCCCCGCAGTGTACTGGCTGGCCAACCACTTCGGCTCTTCCTATATGTACTATGGCATCGGCATCGGCTGGATGCTGGGGTTCACGCTGTCCGCCCTCTACTATCTCTCCGGGCGGTGGAAGCGCCACGGGTCCCTGGCGGACCGGGACCGGCGGGGCCGGGCAGGACCGGACG
>FR890820.1 GCA_000436875.1 Oscillibacter sp. CAG:155
CTCCTGCCCCACCTTGGAGAGGATACTGGACATGTTGATGATGGAGCCCTTGGTTTTGCGCAGATGGGGGATGGCGAACTTGCAGCCGTAGAACTCGCCCATCAGGTTGGTGGCCAGCACCCGCTGATAACTCTCGATGCTCATGTCGCAGGCGTCCATGTGGATGGGGTTGTAGCCGGCGTTGTTGACCATGGTGTCCAGACGGCCGTATTTCTCCACGGCAAAGTCGATGAGAGCCTTTACCTGATCGGGGTCGGATACATCGCACTGAAAGAAGGTGCACTCACCCTTTCCGGCGGCGTTGAGCTCCGCGGCGGCGGCCTCTCCCTTTTCCTTGCGCCGTGCGGCCAGAACGACGTTCATGCCCGCCTCGCTGAACACCTTGGCACAGCCCAGGCCGATGCCGGTGTTGGCGCCGGTGATGACGGCCACCTTGCCCCGCATTTCTTCTTCAATGGGAATCATGGAACACTCCTCCTGTCTGCCCGCCTGACGGGTCACTGATTTTTGATGGCGCTGTCAAAGGCTACATCCGAGGCTGAGAAGTTGATCTTCTTGGTGAAGGCGCAGGCCTCGGTGCCGCCGAAGACCCGCTCCATGCCGCTGTCCTCCCACTCGATGGACAGCGGGCCGGTGTAGCCGATCTGGTTGAGGGCCCGGATGATGTTGTCGAAGTCCACATCGCCGTGGCCGGGGGAGACGAAGTTCCAGCCCCGGCGCTGGTCGCCGAAGGTGATGTGGGAGCCCAGGATGCCGTTGCGGCCATTAAGGTTGAGCTTGACGTCCTTGATGTGGACGTGATAGATCCGGTCGGAGAAGTCCAGCAGGAACGTCTGGGGGTCCAGGCCCTGCCAGACCAGATGAGAGGGATCGAAGTTGATGCCCAGGGTGGGCCGCCGGTCAAAGACGTCCAGCAGCTTTTTGGTGCTCCAGTAGTCAAAGGCAATCTCCGTGGGATGGATCTCCAGAGCCAGCTTTACGCCGCAGCGGTCAAACTCGTCCATGATGGGGCTCCACAGCTCCTTGACCTGCTGATACCCGGCTTCCACCTGTTCCTCAGAGGTCTGGGGGAAGGAGTACCAGAATTTCCAGATGGGAGAGCCCATGAAGAATGTCACCGTGTCCACGCCCATGGCCTTGGCCGCCTGAGCGGTGTCTTTCATCTCCTGCACGGCCCAGGCTTGGATGGCCTCAGGATTGCCGGCGTACTGGGCGGGGGCGAAGCCGTCCAGCCGGGCGTCGTAGGCGCCGGGGAGGGTGTCGCACACGCACTGGCCCGCCAGGTGATTGCTGATGGACCAGCAGCCAAGGCCGTATTTTGCCAGTGTGTCCTTGACCTGCTGGACATAGGTCTGGTCGGAAGCGGCCCGCTTCATGTCCAGATGGGCGGCGGAGAGCTCGAGACCCTCATAGCCCATTTTCTGCGCCAGGGCGCAGATCTCCTCCAGGGAGAGATCGCCCCACTGAATGGTAAATAAAGTGACCGGTCTTGCCATGATGATACTCCTTTCTTATCGCTTGATGGGGACCCACACGTTGCCCTGACGGTTGCTCTCCAGGCAGGCCTCCACAAAGGCCAGGCCGTCGGCACCGTCGGAGATGGTGGGGTAGTCGATCATGTCGGGGGTGAAAGTGCCGCCGGCCTTGGCGGCGACACACTGGGCAAAGCTGCGGTAGAGGTTGCCCATGGCCTCCAGCCAGCCCTCGGTGTGGCCGGCGGGGAGGCGGCCGTACCGGGCGGCCTTTTCCGTCACGGCACCGTAGCCCCGGTGAATCTCCCGGATGGTGCCGTCGTTGTCGATGACGGTGATCTTCTCCGGCGTTTCCTGGAACCAGAGAATGGTGCCCTTGCTGCCGTAGACCCGCAGCCGCAGACTGTTGTCCGCGCCGATGGCCACCTGACTGGTCCAGTAAATGCCGGAGGCGCCGTTTTCATATTCCACCAGCACGGAGTCGTTGTCATCCAGAACCCGGCCGGGAACGATCACATCCATCTTGGCCAGGACCCGGCGGATCTTCAGCCCGGTCACGTCCGCCACAATGTTCTCCACGTGGGTACCCAGATCGCCCAGGCAGTTCACGCCGCCGGAGCGGGCGGGGTCGCAGCGCCACTCGCCCTGTTTGCCGCCGTGGTCGTCCTCGTGGGCCAGCCACCCCTGGGGATATTCCGCCATCACGGCCCGGACCTCACCGATGGCGCCGGAGGTCACCAGATCCCGTGCGTATTTGGTGGTGACGTGGCCGGTGTAAGTATAGGTCACCATAAACAGCCGGTCCTTCTCCACTGCCAGCTGCTCCAGCTCTGCGGCCTGGGCGTAGGTGACGGTGGCGGGCTTGTCGCAGGAGACATGGATGCCCGCATTCAAAAATGCCTTGCAGATCTCATAGTGGGAGATATTGGGCGTCACCACCACCACAAAGTCGATGCCGTCGGGACGGGCGGATTCCCGTTCCGCCATTTCCCGGTAATCGGCGTAGCACCGGGAGGGGTCCACTCCCAGCTCCTCTGCCGTCTGACGGGACTTTTCAGGATGAGAGGAAAAGACACCGGCCACCAATTCCGCCGTGCTGTCCAGGGCAATGGCCCGCCGGTGGGCATCGCCGATGAAGGAACCGGGGCCGCCGCCCACCATTCCATAGCGCAGAACCTTTTTCATGCTCATATGCTCCTTTCTGAGTTCCCGATCTGTGCGGAAACAGACCTGGGGCCCGTTCCGCGTTCTCTGCCCTCATTTTAGCATCGCCCTGCCGGGACCGCCGCCACAATGTTGCAGAAAAAAGATGACAAGTTTGCGGTTTTGGGGTATGCTGGGCGTATGAAATATGAGTATGAACTGATTTCTCACAACTACATTCGTGGATTTCACCTGTTTTTGGTGCGGATTTTGTACAGAACGCCCCATCTCCATCGGGAATTTGAGGTGAATCTGATTTTGGAGGGCACGGTGGAGATCCTCTCCCAGGGGCGGGAGTACCACGCGGATGAGGGGGACTTCTTTGTCTTTGACCCCTATCAGCCCCATGAGCTCCGGGCGGAGACGGGGACGGTTTTGATCCTCTCCATTCAGATCTCCCCCGCCTTTTTCAGCGGGTATTTTCCGCAGATGGAGTCCGTCCGCTTTGGTACGGAGATTTTTCACCGGGCGGAATCTCCCCGCCATCAGGAAATCTATCGGGAGATTTTGAAGACGACGGCCAGCTATTGCGAAAAGACCCCGTTTTATGAACTGGACTGTGCCCGGTGCATCAATGCGCTGTTCCGGCTGCTTTTGGATGTGTCCGCCTTTACGGTGGTCAGCGAAGCGGAGCGCCCGGCCCAACGGGTCCGCCAAGAGCGGGTGCGCTATCTGGCGGAGCGGATTGAGGGGGGCTTTTGCGAGAAGCTGCTGCTGGGAGACCTTGCCAAAGAACTGGGAATCGATCTGTATTACCTCTCCCACTTCTTCCGGGAGCACTTCGGCCTCTCCTTTCAGGAGTATCTGGCCAAACTCCGGTGTGAAAAGGCCCGGAGGGAGTTGCTGCTGACCGACCGGTCTTTGCTGGACATCAGTATTTCCTGCGGGTTTTCCAGCCCCAAGTATTTCCAGCGAGCGTTTGAAAAGCAGTATGGAGCCTCCCCGAAGGAGTACCGGAAGCAGGCTCCCCGGCAGATCGGGGAACAGCCTGCCGCCTCGGTGTTCACCTCCCAAGAGTTTCTCAGCGACAGGGAGAGTTTGGAAATCGTCCGGCGGCTGCTGGCGTCACCCTGACAGCGGATATGCAGCCGGAACGGTTCGGCAGCGGTCCTTTGGCATGGAGCTGCCCGTGATGTGCGGGAAATACTTGGATCAGGTGCTTTTGCAACATCTTTTGATGAAGCGAAAAGATAGTATACAGTTATATAAAATGAAAGAAAAATCAAAAAATGTAACGAAAGGAATCGCCGGTTTTAAAATGCGGAGCGTTTGCGGATTTTAAGAAAACTGCGGCGGCCCCCACTGCTGACGGCGAAACGGTTTATATCCGAACCCAGTATTTTAACAGCAGGGGAGGGAACGTTTGAAAAGTTTCTCAAGCGGACTGCTTATGGAGGTCCTTTTGCGGAATAATAGGAGCAGAGATTGAAAACGGAGTGTAAAACGGCCATGAAGCTGATACTGAGTGATTGCCCCCTTGGAGTTGAACTCCCCGACCATACCGATGTGACCTGGATCAATCTGTCCCAGCTGAAGATTGCGGGGTGCATGGGATGCTTTGGATGCTGGACTAAGACGCCGGGGCGGTGTGTCATCCGGGATGATGCCGTGAACGTCTATCCCGTGATTGCAAAAAGCGAGGCGGTACTGTACGTGAGCCGCATCCGGTACGGCGGATACGACACCGTCATGAAGACCATGCTGGAGCGGGCGATCCCGGTGCAGCAGGCGTTTATCCGCGTCCTGCATGGAGAGACCCATCATGTCCAGCGCAGCGTAGTGCCTAAAGATGCATACATTCTGGCGTACGGCGATTCGGGGGAAGAGGAGCAGGCAATCTTCCGGCGGCTTGTCGCCAGAAATGCGCACAACATGAGTTTTCGCACCTACCGGGTCGACTTCTGCCGGGAGGACCAGGTGGATGATTTTGTGAGGAGGGAGTTGAAAACATGGGGGATCTGCTGATTTTGAATGGAAGCCCCAGAGCACCGCGCTCCCACTCCAAGCACTATGCACAGATGGTTTCCGCGTACTATCCGGGGACCACAGAATACTGTGACATTACCAAAACCAGTCATCAGGCGCTTTGCGGCAAGGTGGGCGAATATTCCAAACTGCTCTTCGTGTTTCCACTGTATGCGGATGCCATCCCGGTCTCCCTGCTGAATTTTTTGAAAGCGCTGGAGGTACAGCCGCCGGAAAAGAAGCCGGTGGTTTCGGTCCTCATCAACTGCGGCTTTCTGGAGCCGCAGCAAAATGATGTGGCCATCGAGATGATGCGGCTGTTTTGCCGGCAGAATCAATATCCCTTTGGGGCCGTTTTGAAGATCGGCAGCGGCGAGGCGATTTTGGACTCTCCGTTCCGCTTTCTGGCGGCAAGGAAAATCAGGCGCTTTGCGGATGTGGTTGCCCGGGGAGAGTATGAGACCTTGCAGGTCACCATGCCGCTGCCGAAAAAGATGTTTGCCGCGGCGGCGGAGACGTACTGGAAAAATTACGGCAGGAAGCACGGTGTTACCAAGGAACAGATGGAGACCATGAAAATCGAATCATAGGCTTTTTCCTTGGCTGTGACTTTTCGGAA
>FR890821.1 GCA_000436875.1 Oscillibacter sp. CAG:155
GCCTTTGGTTTGCAGCGGCAGGGGCATTCCTGCCGCCGGACAGTCTTACTGCTTGCTGCCGGTAAAGAGCTTTGCGCACTCCACCAGCTTGATGACGGCAAACACGGCGATCATCGCCATACCCAGCAGCACACCGGTGTTGAGCACCCACAGGGGATACTTGAGCACCGTAGTGGCCTCGCCAGTGGTCATTTGGGTGTTGACAATGGTCAGCAGCTGAGCCACCAGCATCCCGGAGATGACCAGCGCCACAATGTACTGGATCACTTTGAATACCCCGTACTTCTTCATCTTCCCCTGCTCCTTGGCATTGTCCTCCAGCAGCGTCAGGGAAATCAGCTCATCCGACATAAATGCCAGGGCGGAGCAGACGAAAATGCTCCAGACAAACAGCAGTTTGAGCAGCTCGTCCACCCAGGGGGTGGAGATCAGCAGCACGTTTCTCGCCAGCACCGCATAGGTCTCCACCAGGATCATCACAACACCCACCAGGCCGAACAGCCATTCAACGGCAGAAATCATTTTCTTCTTCATATCGTCCTCACTCTTCCACCACGGCGATGACCCGGATCTGGCTGCCGTCGGCATGCTGCGTGTTCAGCGGGAGGGCAATCAGCTGGCAGGTATCCGCGCCGATCTCCCACAGATTGCTCATGTACTCGATCTGCAGGATCTTGCCCTGCTTGAGCACATGCTCGTGGACCGGCTGCTCCACCACTTCGCCGGGCTTGAGATTGCGCAGCAGACGGATGGCATAGTCCTGCGCGAAGTCATACCCCACGACCTTGGGATGATAATTTTTGATCCAGATGGCAGCGTCCTCGGTGAGATACGGGGAGGAATCCCAGAACTCCGTGGTCTTCCAGTCCACCTTCCGGCCCCGGTCGGTGCGGATCAGGAGGCTGCCGAAATGGCGATCCTTGTAAGGCTCGTTGGCCTTCTCCAGCATCTCGGCGGTGATGGCCGCATTGTCCCCGCAGTCGGAGAAGTTCAAAACCAGGCAATCCGTAATGGCCCAGTCCTGAAGGGGATAGTCGTTCAGGCACTCCCCGTTGGGATCAAAATGCAGCGGCGCGTCGATGTGGGTGTACCAGTGGGATTCCAGGTTATAGGCCATGCACTGCCAGGGATCGTGGTTGGCATGGGTCTTTACCGGCGTGACATGAAAGCCATACCGCCAATGCTCTTCAATGGGCCAGGTCAAATCAACGATTCTTCTCATAAGACGCACTCCTCTCTCAGTCTCCCTGTGTTTGCTGCAGCAGATCCACCAGCTCGGTGCCGTACTGATCGGTAAAGATGGACCAAGTGGGCAGCGCCCGCTCCCGGAACGCCTCCTTGTCGGGGTTCATCTCGACCTCACAACCGTAGTCCAGCAGCGTCTGCAACGCCTCTGCCTGGGCCTCGTCCGTCAGCTCCAGCTGCTTTTCCCGGGCCACGTCGGCAGCCTCCTTGATCAGCGCCTGCTGGGACTCGGACATCCGGTCCCAGGTCTTCTTGCTCATGCCCATGTACAGCGGGGTGTACACCGCGTCGGTCATGGTCACATAGGGCTGGACCTCATAGAACTTCCGGGAGACGATCTCGTGCAGGGGGTTGTCCTGCGCACTGACCGTTCCCTGCTGCAGGGCGGTGTACAGCTCGGAGGCATCGATGCTGGTGGGCAGTGCGCCCATGGCCTCCCAGGTGGCCACCTGGACCTCAGCGGGAAGGGTACGCATCTTGATGCCCTTCATGTCGTCCGGGGTTTTGATCGGGCGGACGTTATTGGTCAGTTCCCGGAAGCCGTTTTCCCAGACGGACAGGCCCACGATGCCCTTGTCCTCAAACATCTTGTGGATCTCATCCGCCGCAGGGCCGGCAGCCGCCGTCCGCGCCGCTTCCAGATCGTCAAAGAGGAAGGGCAGCTGGAACACTTCTACCTCCGGCACCAGGCCGGAGAAGTAGGCCGTGCCTGCCACGCCGATGTCGATGGTGCCCTGCTGAAGGCCCTGCACCATGGAAGTGGCGTCGCCCAGCGCTGTGTCAAAAAAGGCCAGCGCCTCGATGGTTCCGTCGGAGTAGGTATTGATGTACTCGGCCATCACCTTCAGAGCACCGCCCACCGGCATGTTCTCAGGCAGGGAGCCGGCAAACAGGCTGATGGACATCTTCTCACCGGTGATCTCGCCGGAAGCCACCGGACCGGGATCAGGCACTTCCACCGTCTCATTGAGTTCGGTCTTACCGCCGCTGCCGCCGTCCCGGATATCACAGCAGGCCGTCATGGTCAACAGCATGGCCAGGGCCATGCCGAATGCCAAAACCTTCTTTTTCATCATATGTTTTCTCCTCATGCGTTCAAATTGCTCGTATTCCGTTGGTCCGCCACATTACAGCACGTTGGGAAGGAACGTGATGATCTCGGGTACCAGGATCACGATCACCGTGCCGACAAAAATGGCCAGCAGAGGAATGGGCAGATGGGGAATAATTTTATGCACCGGCTGTCCGCCCACGCTGGAAGCCACATACAGGTTGATGCCAACCGGAGGCGTTGCCAGGCCAATGCACAGCACGATGACCATCACCACGCCAAAATAGATCATGTTGATGCCGTATGCGTCCGCGGTGGGGCAGAAAATGGGGGCGAAGATCAGCAGAGCGGGCACCGCATCAATGAAGCAGCCGGCCACCAGCAAAATCACGCACACCGCAAAGACGAACACCAGCGGATTGGTGATGGAGGAGGTAAAGGTCTGGGCCATCTTCTGGGGAATGCCCGCCCGGGTAATCACCCAGCCGAAGGCCTGGGTGGCTGCCACAATGAGCATGATGCCCGCCGCGCTCTTCACGCCGCCGTAGACGATCTTGCAGATGTCCTTGATCTTGATTTCCTTGTAGATGAACACGCCCACGATCAGGCAGTAGAAGCAGCAAAGTGCGGAGGCCTCGGTGGGGGTCACCAGGCCGGAGTAGATGCCGCCCAGGATGATGATGGGGGCCAGCAGCGCCCAGAAGGCATGGCAGAAGGACTTGGCCACCTCAACCAGGTGGAACCGGCCGCTGCCCCGGTATCCCTTGCGGATGCACTGGATCACCACTACCACGATCAGCACCAGGCCCAGGAACAGGCCCGGCAGCAGACCGGCCAGCAGCATATCGCCCACCGACGTACCGGCGGCCACCGCGTAGAGAACCATCAGGATGCTGGGGGGAATGATGGGGCCAAACACGCCGCCCACCGTCTGAACAGCGCTGGCAAAACCGGGGTCATATCCCTCTTCTTCCATGGAGGGGATCATGATGCCGCCCACGGCAGCGGTGGTGGCGGCGCCGGCGCCGGTCATAGCGGCGAAGATCATACTGGCCACCACGTCAACCACTGCCAGGCCGCCGGGCATCCAGCCCACCAGCTTCTTGGCGAAGTCCACGATTCTGCGGGAAATGCCGCCGCTTTGCATCAAGCAGCCGGCAATCACGAAAAAGGGAATGGCCATCAGGGTAAAAGAGTCCACACCCTTGAGCATCTGCTGTCCAATGATAATCAGGGGGATATCCGTATAGAGTACCAGATACAAAATTGCGGATGCGCACAGCGCAATGGCAATGGGAATCCCCAGGAACAGCAGGACGAAGAAAGCAATAATCAGTACTGCCAGATCCATTTTCTCACCTCTCAAATTTCTTCTTTTATCTGTGATTTTATCTGTGGGGCCGGTTGAATGTCCAGCCGTTTGTTCCGGGGGATGCAACCCCGTCACAGGCACCCGCTTCACCTCCATCTGCAATTATCCTTGGTTTCCTCACAGCTGCCAGCGGCACTGCGCAGGATATAAACACAAGCCAGGTTATAATGCAATTTTCGTGCCAGTTCCGCTATCTCTCCTCATTTTCCACAGATCTTTCAAATATTGGACTGCTTTTCTGTGCTTTTTCACATGGCAAAACTGTGAATTTTTTTGTCAACTTGTAAATTTCTGTACAGTTATGTTTCACAGGAGAAACTTTGCGCATCAAATTTGAAACTTATATGTTTCAGATTTGTTCAACATCCTCGCATTCGGTCGTTTCTGCCGCATTTTTGCTTCTCTGTATAAGGAATTCTATCCCATCCCCTTTAATCTTGGCTGCATCAAAGCTGGAAACAGGAGGACCCCCGGCGTTTTATAAAAACACCGGGGGTCCTATTCCGTCAGCGGCCCGAAAAACGGCCGTGGCAGTTTTATATTTCCGCACAGCGCGGAGCGTCAGGCCTTTGCCTTCTCCGTGCGGTTTTTCAGCGCCTGCAGCGCCCCCAGAATCGTCTGGAGCGCATAGTCATCGCCCAGAGTGGTATCCACCGCGATGTGGAAATTCTTGGCCAGCCCCCACACCTGGCGGGTATAGTACTGATAATTGGTGGCCCGGCGGTGATCCCCCTGGGTCATGTGCGTACGGGCAGTGGCCTCATTGACGCCTTCGATCTCCATGATCCGGCGAATGCGGGTCTCCTCGTCCGCATGGAGCCACACCCGCAGGCAGTGCGGGTCCTTGCGCAGCAGCCAGTCGGCGCAGCGGCCCACCAGCACGCAGTTGCCCTTCTGCGCCAGTTCCAGGATCGTCTTTTTCTCCGCTTCAAATACCGCATCCTTCGGAGACTCCTGCTCCGGCGCATAGGCATACATCTGATTAACCAGATCGTACAGAAGGCTGCTGCGCATGCTCTCCTCCTGCCGACTGACAAACTGGGGGCTGTACCCGGTGGTGCCCGCCGCCATCTGCAAAATCTCGTCGTCATAAAAGGCGTAGTTGAGCTGCTGGGCCAGCCGCTTTCCGATGATACGGCCGCCGGCGCCGTACTGCCGGCCGATGGCGATGACGTAACCGCCCGGCACCTCCGGTGATTCTTGCTGCTTGGCAGCAGCTCCGAAGAGCACCTGGGGCATAAAATACAGCACCCTGCCAAAAAGACGGGCGATAAAGCCCACCAGCAGCGCAGCGATGAGCGTTCCCTCCCGCACGCCGGAAAGATGCCCCGCCAGCAGGAAGGAAAGGACCACCGCGATCACCGTCATGGAGACGTCAAAGCAGACCTTGGTGGTGCCGAAGTCTGTTTTCCAGGTCATGACAATGGACCGTACAAAGGACTCGCCCGGCAGCATGGCCACGTCACCCAGCACTTCCAAATACACGCCGAAGGCCAGTACCACGCAGCCGATGAGCAGATCCGCCACCTTCACCGGATAGGCCTGGGGATTCACAAACGTCAAAAGTCCCATGGTCATGTCGATGAAATAGCCGAATGCCACCGAAATGGGGATCTGCAGCAGATGCTCCAGCTTAAAGTTTTTCCGCAGAATCAGCAACTGCAGCAAAATCAGCAGCAGACTGAACGCAATGGTAAACTGTCCCAGCGTCAGCGGGAAATTCAGGCTGAGCACATAGGGGATCGCTGAAATGGGAGACGTACCCAGATCCGCCTTTGTGATCAGGCTTACCCCCAAAGAGCTGATGAACAGTCCCACCAAAAATACCAAATACCGTTTTGCCTTCTCCATCTTCTCTATCCATTCCTCTCCGCGAGATTGTGATACACCAGATCCAGCACCGCGAGAAATGCCTCCCGCCGCGCCGGGGATATCCCTGTAAACGCCTCCGTCTCCAGCTGCTCGAACGCCTGCGTCACCTGTCCGGCCAGTTCTGCCCCCTGGGGAGTCAGAAAAATGTAAAAGGTCCGGCGGTTCCCATGCAGAGTCCGGCGCTGAATCAGCTCCTTTTCCTCCATGCGGTTGAGCACCGAGGTCAGTGTGGCTGCCTCAATGTGGCAGGCCCGGGCAATCTCGATCTGACTGGCCCCGTCGTGTCCGGCCAGATACTCCAGCACTTTGGGCTGTCCGATGGTCAGCCCGGTGTCCCGGAGCTTTGCCAGCAGCCGCTTATGCAGGACGGACTGGCTGGCCATGAGCAGATAATGAAAGGATTCTTCCATCCGTTGGTCTCCTTCCTGCTTTTTCCATTAGAAAACTAATTATTATAATTCTAACTTTATTACTATACCTGTTTGCCGCCGCTTTTGTCAAGAGGCTTCTGCCCTCAGCGGACCACTCCCTACCTCTTCCCTCCGCCATACAGGCCCGCAGCTGCGCAGCCCTGTCTTTCCGTGCAAAACGGCACAGATTCTTACTCAAATGGGAGTTTCTTCCCGGATTTTGTCACTTTTGTGTATGGACAAGCCATTTGTTTTGTTGTAAACTTCAACAGTTGACTTTTACAACAGACAGGAGGGCTTTTATGCCGGATCGCGTTGAGCTTTTTCGCCGCATTGAGCGGCAGCATATCCGGGATCAGCTGAGTGTCCTGGGCCTCCAGAGTGTGGACGGCCTAGTGGTCCGGCTGCTGAGCCGGGAGGGGCAGCTGCGGCAGGAGGACATCGTGTTGCGGCTGGTGCTGGACAAGGGGTCCGTGGCCCGGCTGGAGGAAAGCGGCCTGGCGGTACGCCAGGTCAGCAACCAGTGCCGCCGGGAAAAGCTGGTGTCGCTGTCACCGGCGGGAGAGAAAATGGCGGAACAGATCCAGGTCATTCTGGATGACTGGCGCCGAATCTGCCTGCAGGGCTTTACGCCGGAGGAACGGGTCCAGTACGAGACCTTCCTCACGCGGATTATGGAAAATGTAAAGGAATTTAAGGAAGGAGAAAACACCAATGGTTAAAAACCTGACAGAAGGACAGCCCCTGCGGCTGCTGTTCTTCTTCTCCCTGCCCATGGTGGCGGGAAACCTCTTTCAGCAGCTCTATAACATGGTGGACACCGCTGTGGTGGGCAAATTCGTAGGCGAGGACGCGGTGGCCGCTGTCGGCTCCTCCTTCCCCATCGTCTTCTTGTCCGTGGCAGTGGCTGCCGGCCTCTCCATGGGCTGCAACGTGGTGGTCTCCCAGCTCTTCGGGGCCGGGCGCATCCACGAAATGAAGTCCACCATCTCTACCGCCATCATCTCTCTGAGCGTCCTAGGACTGATCCTGATGGCACTGGGCACCGTTTTTGCCGGGCCGCTGCTGCAGCTGCTGGGCACGGACCCGGACATCATGGCCGACTCCCAGACTTATCTGCGAATCTACTTCGGCGGCGCGGTCTTTCTCTTCCTCTACAACACCCTGAACGGTATTTACAATGCCCAGGGTGACAGCAAAACGCCGCTGATCTTTTTGATGATCTCCAGCCTCACCAACATCGTACTGGATCTGCTGTTCGTCATCCGGTTTCACATGGGTGTGGCCGGCGTCGCCTGGGCCACGCTGATTGCCCAGGGCATCTGCGCCGTGGCGTCGCTGGTGGTGCTCTTCTTCCGGATGAAACGCCTGCCTTGCGAGGCGGGCAAGGAGGGCCAAAAGATCCCCATCTTCCACAAGGTGGCCGTCAAGCGCATCGCCCAGATCGGCCTGCCCTCCATGCTGCAGCAGTCCCTGGTCTCTCTTTCCATGATGATGATGCAGGGCCTGGTCAACTCCTATGGCAAGGTCCTGGTGGCCGGCTACACTGCCGCCACCAAGATCGATACCCTGGCCATGCTGCCCAACATGAACTTCTCCAACGCCATGTCCAGCTACACCGCTCAGAACATCGGCGCCGGCCGGTACGACCGGGTCAAGCAGGGCCTGAAGGCCAGCCTTTTGATGGTGGTGGTCTTTTCTCTGCTCATCACCGTCATCATCTTCCTCTTCGGCGACCAGCTGCTCTCGTTGTTCCTGGACCCCGGTGACACCTCCGGCGCTCTGGGATACGGTCTGGCGTATATGCACACCGTCTCCCTGTTCTACATTCTGATGGGTCTGCTGTTCGTCTCCAACGGCATGCTCCGGGGCTCCGGCGACATGGGCGCCTTCACCTTCAGCTCCATGGCCAACCTCTTCTCCCGGGTGGCGGTGGCCTATGCTCTGGCCCGTTTGACGCCCCTGGGTGCCAACGCCATCTGGTGGTCCATCCCCGCCGGCTGGGCCATCGGCGCTGTGGTATCCCTGCTGCGGGTCAAAAGCGGCAAGTGGATGCGGGCTGCCGTGGGCGACCGCATTTGAATCTCTCTCCCCCCTTTTGATAAAAGAGACGGCGATTGGAATTCCAATCGCCGTCTCTTTTGTTTTCTTTTCCATTCGAAGGCTGGTAAGTCCCTCTTTTCTGCTTTCTCTATTCCACTGCCGAAAAATCGGAGCGCAGAGGCGCTTCACTCTTCCGGCACAGTTTTCTCCACTTCTTGGGTGGAGAACTTCCGCCAGAAAAAGAGCCATTGGGGCAGATGGTCCCGGGGGATGAGCGCATTGATCAGCAGCGCCACCAGCACCCCCACTGCCGTGTCCACGATCCGGTTGACGGCATAGCTGATATAACTCTCCACCGGGGTGTTGAACAGCAGAATACAAAGCACCACACCGCCGGGCTGGACACCGCCCACCCAGAAGATCTGGCACAGGACGATCAGCAGTACCGTACCCACAAATACCAATGGCACCAGCAGCAGGGAATATCCCCCGTTTGGATGGACCAGCAGGTAAATCCGGAAGAGTGCCATGCCCAAAAGGCCGCCGATCACCGTTCCGAAGAGGCGGTTTCCCCCGTTGCGCCGGGAGTCCTCCATATCGGCGCCCATGCCGAAAATCGCCCCGATGCAGGCAAAAGCAGGACTGCGGTCCAGAAAGTAGTAGGCCAGCGCACACAAAGCGGCAGCCAGCGCAGTTTTCAAATTGCGCATTCCCACTGTGGGAAGGCGGTACTTGCCGTTGAAACTCATATTCTGTTCTCCTATTTCAGGAATTTATGGGGCAGAGGATTCCTCCGGGAACCGCGCAGATTCCCTGTTTTCTGCCCGGGAATTCGCGGTGAGGTCCTATGCGCAGGAAAAAACAGCCGGGAACTTACTCCAACTCCCGGATTCCGAACATCCACAAAAAGGCCACACCCTGGAAGACCGCCGCCGTCAGCACTGCCCCCTGGGGGAACCGGGGAGACAGCACGCCTCCCAGTGCCGCGCCCAGCAGGAAGCAGGCAATGATGGCAAAATAGCAGCCGCTCTTGGCCGTCAGAGCCATGTCCCGGTCCACCACACCGTGGAAGAGGGCATCCATGCCGCTGCGCAGGTTTCCCGTGCACATGGTGGAGGCAAAGGGATAGCCCCGGACCTTGCGGAACGTCTCTACCTGCAATGCACAGACAAAGGACACCCCCACATTGACCAGACTGTCCCACTTCCCCACCGGTGCCAGCGCCGCAGCGATTAAAACCGCCATCTCCACCAGCAGCACCGTATGACGCCAGTGAAACCGCCCGGCGTGACGGCTGTTCCGACGCACTATTTCCGCCACCAGCACACCCAAGGCAAAGGCCAGAATGGGCATCAGGTAATGAACTGCCTTACCCCAGTTGCCCTCCGCCAGCCGAACCGCCAGCAGCACCATATTGCCTGTCTGGGCGTTGGCAAATACCTGCCCCCGGCAAAGATAGGTGTAGGCGTCCAGAAATCCGCCGGCCAACGCCAGAACGGCGGCGGCCCGGAAGGACTCGGAGCGCTGATAATCGTGCTTCATTTGCTTCATCCCCTCTTGGATCTGCGCGGCCTTCGGCCGCAAATGTTCAGTTTACGCACGGAAACGGAGCGGAGAATCCTCCGCTCCGTTTTCCCATAAAATCCGGATGTGTCTTTCGGGTATCCGTGTCCGGACAGGTGTCTTAGTATTCCGCCTGGCCCCTGTAGACCAGCTTGGCGTCTCCGGTAAGGGTGACCTTCTCGTCGGTGTAGTTCACCACCAGATCTCCGCCCCGGACCTTGACGGTGACGTCGCTGCCCTTGGCGCAGTGGCCATTGGCCACTGCGGCCACCACCGCCGCACAGGCGCCGGAACCGCAGGCCAGCGTCTCGCCGCTGCCCCGCTCCCAAACCCGCATCTTGATGGTGTTCTTGTTCACCACGCGGATAAACTCCGTATTGATACGGTCAGGGAAATACGCGGCGTGCTCGAACAGGGGGCCCACATGTTCCACGTCCACGCCGTCCACCCGGGGGCAGAACACCACGCAGTGGGGGTTACCCATGTCCACGCAGGTGATGGCGTACTCCTTGCCGCCGATGGTGACGGGATAGTCCACGATCTCCTTTTCCGGCAGGTCCAGCTGCAGGGCCGTGGTATCCAGCGTGGCATAGCCCATATCCACAGTGGCGGAGGTCACTTTGCCGTCGGTGGTGTAGACCTCCACGGTCTTGACGCCGGTGTCCGTCTCGATGGTCATGGCGTCCTTGCGGACGATGTTGTTATCATAGAGATACTTGGCCATGCACCGCAGGGCGTTGCCTGCCATGGCGCCCCGGGAACCGTCGGCGTTGTACATGATCATCTTGGCGTCGGCCTTGCGGGAGCGCTCCATCAGCACGATGCCGTCGGCGCCCACGCCGTAATGACGGTCGCAGAAGGTGACGCACAAGGACTCGGGGCAGGTGATCTCACCGTTGAAGTTTTCCAGGAAGATGTAATCGTTGCCGCAGGTCTGCATCTTGGCGAAGGGCAGCTTCTGCCGCTCTGTCCGCAGGTGGCAGATGTCGATGAGTTCCGTGTTGGTCTGGTTATACCGGGAGGCCAGAATATCGGTGAGGGCGTTTGCGGTGTCCAGAGAGGTCAGACACGGGATACCCAGCTGGACGCAGCGGTGGTTGAGGTGGATGAAGTCCCGGATGTACTGGGGCTCCGTGGAACCGGTGAGGATCACGTAGTCGATGTCTCCGTTCTCCAGCAGCTGGAAGACCCGGTTGTCCTTGCCCAGCTTGCCCACGATCTCCACACTGGTGCCCAGCTGCATGATCTCCCGGGCGGTGCCGTCGGTGGCGTAGAGCTTGTAGCCCATGTCGTCCAGCTTCCGGGCGATGCCCACGATCTCCGGCTGGTCCCGGCGGTTGACGGAAATCAGGATGCCGCCCCGGGTGGGCTTTTCCACCTTGTATCCGGCGGAGACCAGGCCCTTGAAGAGGGCCTCCTGCATGTTCTTGCCCAGGCCCAGCACCTCGCCGGTGGACTTCATCTCCGGGGAGAGGGAGGCGTTGGCGTCGGTGATCTTCTCGAAGGAGAACACGGGCACCTTCACGGCCACATACGGCGGCTGGCGGTAGAGGCCGGTGCCGTAGCCCAGGGACTTGAGGCTCTGGCCCACCATGACCCGGGTGGCCAGGTCCACCATGGGAACGCCGGTGACCTTGGAGATGTAGGGCACCGTACGGCTGGCCCGGGGGTTCACCTCAATGACATACAGCTCACCCTGGTAGATGAGGTACTGGATGTTGATGAGGCCCCGGGTGCCCAGGGAGAGTGCCAGCTTCTCCGAGCAGTCGATGATGGTCTTGAGCATCTTGTCGCCGATGGAGAAGGGCGGGTAGACGGCGATGGAGTCGCCGGAGTGGACACCGGTGCGCTCGATGTGCTGCATGACTCCGGGAATCAGCACGTCGGTGCCGTCGGAGATGACATCCACCTCCAGCTCCTTGCCCATGAGGTACTGGTCCACCAGTACCGGGTTTTCGATCTTGCCGGAGAGGATGATCTCCATGTAGCGGCGGACCTCTTCGTCATTGTGGGCGATGACCATGTTCTGGCCGCCGATGACGTAGCTGGGACGCAGCAGCACGGGATAACCCAGCTCGTGGGCGGTGTTCAATGCCTCGTCCATGCCCAAAACGCCTCGACCAGCAGCCCGCTTGATGGAGAAGCGCTCCAGCAGCTCGTCAAACCGCTCCCGGTCCTCTGCCATGTCGATGGACTCGGCGGAAGTACCCATGATGCGTACGCCGTGGCTGTCCAGGAACTTGGTGAGCTTGATGGCCGTCTGGCCGCCGAAAGCCACCACCACGCCGATGGGCTTTTCCACAGCCACGATATGCATCACGTCCTCGGGGCACAGCGGCTCGAAGTACAGCCGGTCGGCGGTGTCGTAGTCGGTGGAGACGGTCTCGGGGTTGTTGTTGACGATGACCACGTCATAACCCAGTTCCTTCAACGTCCAGACGCAGTGGACGGAGGAATAGTCGAACTCGATGCCCTGGCCGATGCGGATGGGGCCGGAGCCCAGCACCATGATGACCGGACGGCCGGACCTGGGGAAGAACCGGGCCTCGCACACGGAGTCATAGGAGGAGTAGAAGTAGGGCGTCTCGGCGTCGAACTCAGCGCCGCAGGTATCCACCATTTTGTACACGGCGTCCCGGTGCTCCGGCAGCTTGCCGCCGCTGAGGCGGCCAAGCGCTTCGTCGGTGTAGCCCATGCGCTTGCCGCGGAGGTACTGCTCCTCGGTCAGGTCCCCGGAGAGGGCGGCCTCGAAGTCCGCCAGCTTCTTGATCTTGGAGAGGAACCACAGGTCGATTCTGGTGATCTCGTGGATCTCCTCCAGGCTGACACCGGACTTGATGGCCTCGAACACGGTGAAGAGCCGGTGATCGTCTACCCGCTTCAGACGCTCCCGGATGGGGGCGGTATCGTCGGGGTCGGGCTTGCGGTTGAGGGTGTCCATGCCGATCTCCGCGCCCCGAACGGCCTTCATGAGAGCCATCTCAAAGCTGGGGGCAATGGCCATGACCTCGCCGGTGGCCTTCATCTGGGTGCCCAGGGTCCGGGAGGCGTCGGCAAACTTGTCGAAGGGCCACTTGGGCATCTTCACCACGATATAGTCCAGCGTAGGCTCAAAGCAGGCGCAGGTCTTGCCGGTGATGTCGTTTTTGATCTCGTCCAGGGTGTAGCCCAGGGCGATCTTGGTGGTGATTTTGGCGATGGGGTAGCCGGTAGCCTTGGAGGCCAAGGCAGAGGAGCGGCTGACACGGGGGTTGACCTCGATGACGGCGTACTCGAAGGTGTCCGGGTTCAGCGCCAGCTGGCAATTGCACCCGCCCACGATGCCAAGGTGGGTGATGATGTCCAGAGACGCCTTGCGCAGCATCTGGAACTCCTTGTCCGCCAGGGTCTGGGTGGGGGCCACCACGATGGAGTCGCCGGTGTGAACGCCCACGGGGTCCAGGTTCTCCATGGAGCAGACGGCGATCACGTTGCCCACGCTGTCCCGCATGGTCTCAAACTCGATCTCCTTCCAGCCGAAGATGGCCTTCTCCACCAGGATCTGGGTGATGGGAGAGGCATCCAGGCCGGTGCCGGCGATCACCCGCAGCTCATCGGCGTTCTTGGCCGCGCCGCCGCCGGCGCCGCCCAGGGTGAAGGCGGGACGGACGATGACGGGGTAGCCGATCCGGTCGGCCACCGCCAGGGCGCCCTCCACTGTCTCGGCGATGTCGGAGGCAATCACCGGCTGGCCGATCTCCGCCATGGCTTCCTTAAAGAGCTCCCGGTCCTCCGCCCGGGAGATGGCGGCAGCGTCGGTGCCCAGCAGGCGGACGCCCTGCTCCTTCAAAAATCCCTCTTTATCCAGCTGCATGGCAAGGGTCAGGCCCGTCTGGCCGCCCAGGCCCGCCAGGATGGAGTCCGGCTTTTCCTTTTCAATGATGCGCTTGACAGTCTCCACCGTCAGCGGCTCCAGGTAGATCTCGTCCGCCATAGCCTGATCGGTCATGATGGTGGCGGGGTTGGAGTTGCACAAAACCACTTCCACCCCGGCGTCCTTCAAGACGCGGCAGGCCTGGGCGCCGGCGTAGTCAAACTCCGCCGCCTGGCCGATGACGATAGGTCCGGAACCGATCACCAGAACCTTTTTGATACTTTTATCCAACGGCATTACGCGCGGCCCCCTTTCATCATTTCCACAAACCGGTCAAAGAGAAATCCCGTGTCCTTGGGCCCGGTACAGGCCTCGGGATGGAACTGGACGGTGAAGGCCAAAAGGCCCGGATAGTCGATGCCCTCGCAGGTGCCGTCGTTGGCGTTGACGAAGCTGACGGTGCCCTCCCGGATGCTCTCGCCGTCCACGGCGTATCCGTGGTTCTGGCTGGTAATGTAGGTGCGGACCCCGTTTACCTCCCTCACCGGCTGGTTGACCCCCCGGTGTCCGTACTTGAGCTTGTAGGTCTTGCCGCCGGCGGCCAGAGCCGTCAGCTGATGCCCAAGGCAGATGCCGAAAAGCGGCGCCTTGCCCAGGAGCTTTTGGATCTGTGCGATCTGGTAGACGTTCTCCGCCGGGTCTCCGGGACCGTTGGAGAGCATGATGCCGTCGGGATGGGCCTCCAGCACCTCCTCCGCGGAGACGGTGGCCGGCAGCACCGTCACGGTGCAACCCCGCTTCTGCAGCTCCCGGGTGATGTTGCGCTTGGCACCGTAGTCGATGAGGCTCACCCGCAGGCGCTCCTCCCCCTCCGCCGGGTATACCGTGGACTGGGCGCAGGTAACCGCCTCCACCACGCCGGTGACGGCATAGGTCTTCACCGGCGTCAGATCTGCCGGCACCTCGTCGCAGATGGTGGCGTTCATGACGCCGTGCTCCCGGATGATCCGGGTCAGCTCCCGGGTATCCACGCCCCAGAGACCGGGGACCCCCTGCTCTTTCAAATAGGTATCCAGGTCGCAGTCGCAGCGGAAGTTGGAGGGGGTATCACACCACTCCCGGACCACATACCCCTTGACGCAGCACGCGCCCTCAAAATCCTCCCGGATGATCCCGTAGTTGCCGATGAGGGGATAGGTCTGCAATACGATCTGTCCGGCATAGCTGGGGTCTGTCAGTGTCTCGATGTAGCCGCACATACCGGTGGTGAACACCAACTCACCCACCGTGTCCCCTTCCGCGCCGAAACGGACGCCCTCGAACACCTGGCCGTCCTGAAGCACCAAATATCCTTTTTTCATGATCTCCTCCCGCCTGTTGTCCTGTCAGGTCACAGTCCGACAAATTTACACGCATTTAGCATTTATTATGACGGTTTTTCCCAAAACAGTCAATTCCCTCCCCCCGATTCTGCGCAAAGTTTCCCATAGACTTTCTGACAAAATAGGTAGGACTTTTTGTGCATTTGTGCAAAGGCCGACCTTTTTTCACCGTGATTCCCCTCTTGGGTTCTAAAATACGGGCTTTTCGCCTGCTGCGGCGGCTGCCCGGCGCATAGCTCCGCGGAATCCGGGCACACTGACAGGCGAAAGATGTTCACCCGCCAAGGAGGAGTCAGTATGAATACCAATCCCAGAATCGTCATCGCCCTGGGCGGAAACGCCCTCCAGTCCAAAGGCAGCGAGCCCACCGCCGAGGCCCAGCTGGAAGTGGTGCGCCACACCTGCGAGCGCATCGCCGACATCAGCTGCGCCGGCTACGAGATGGCGGTGGTCCACGGCAACGGCCCCCAGGTGGGCCGCATCGTCCTGGCCAGCGAGACCGCCAAGGATGTGGTTCCCCCCATGCCCTTTGATGTCTGCGGCGCCATGAGCCAGGGGTATATTGGCTACCACATCCAGCAGTGTCTGCGCTATGCCCTGAATAAGCGCAACCGCAACGTGCCGGTGGTGACGCTGGCCACCCAGATGGTGGTGGAAAAGAGCGACCCGGCCTTCCAGAATCCCACCAAGCCCATCGGCGCCTTTTACTCTCAGGAGGAGGCCCGGCATCTGGAGCAGGAAAAGGGCTACGCCATGCGGGAGGACGCGGGCCGGGGCTGGCGCCGGGTGGTGGCCTCTCCCCTGCCCCGGCGGATTGTGGAGATCAGCGCGGTACAGAAACTCTGGGAGGACACCATCGTCATCACCTGCGGAGGCGGCGGCATCCCGGTGGTGGAAAATCCCGACGGCAGCCTCTCCGGCGTGGCCGCCGTCATCGACAAGGACTTCGCCGCGGAGCTGCTGGCGGAGGAGGTTCACGCGGATGTGCTGATGATCCTGACGGAGGTGGAACGGGTGGCCATCCGCTGGGGGAAGCCGGACCAGAAGGATCTGAGCCATCTGACCCTGTCGGAGGCGGCCCGCTACGTGGACGAGGGGCACTTCGGCGTAGGCAGCATGCTGCCCAAGGTGCAGGCGGCGATGAAGTTCGTCCGCACCCACCCCGACCGCAAGGCTATTATCACCAGCCTGGACAAGGCGCTGGATGCCCTGGAGGGCAAGACCGGCACCGTGGTGACCTTTGCATAAGCGAACCGTGAAAAAAGCGCGGCGTCCCGGGAAAATTTCCCGGGCGCCGCGCTTTTGCGTGCCGCTCTGTCAAATGCGCCCGGAGGGCAAAGCTCACTCGTCCAGCTTGAGTACCGCCAAAAATGCCTCCGTGGGGATCTGCACAGACCCCAGACTCCGCATCTTCTTTTTTCCCTCCTTCTGCTTTTCCAGCAGCTTCTTTTTCCGGGTGATATCGCCGCCGTAGCACTTGGCCAGCACGTCCTTGCGCATGGCCTTGACGGTCTCCCGGGCGATGACCCGGCCGCCGATGGCCGCCTGGACGGGGATCTCGAAGAGCTGGCGGGGGATATTCTCCTTGAGCTTTTCGCAAAGCCGCCGGGCCCGGGGGTAGGCCTTGTCCTTGTGGGCGATGAAGCTCAGGGCGTCCACGCCGTCGCCGTTGAGCAGCAGATCCACCTTCACCAGCTCGCTGGGCCGGTAGCCGGAGAGCTCATAGTCCAGGGACGCATAGCCCTTGGTATTGGCCTTCAGGGCATCGAAAAAGTCATAGATGATCTCGTTGAGGGGCATCTGGTAGTGAAGCTCCACCAGGTGAGTATCCAGATACTGCATGTCCTTGAATTCGCCCCGGCGGTCCTGGCACATGGGCATGATGTTGCCCACGTATTCGTTGGGGGCGATGATGTTCACCTTCACATAGGGCTCCTCCGCATGCTCGATGGATGCGGGGTCCGGGTAGTTGTGGGGGTTATCCACCGTGACCATGGTGCCGTCGGTCTTGTAGACGTGGTAGATGACGGAGGGCAGGGTCGTCACTAGGTCCGGGTCGAACTCCCGCTCCAGCCGCTCCTGAATGACCTCCATGTGGAGCATGCCCAAAAAGCCGCACCGGAAGCCAAAGCCCAGCGCCACGGAGGATTCCGGCTCGAAGGAGAGGGACGCGTCATTGAGCTGGAGCTTTTCCAGGGCGTCCCGCAGGTCCGGGTATTTGGAACCGTCCTCGGTGTAGATGCCGCAGTAGACCATGGGCTGTACGGGGCGGTAGCCGGGCAGGGCCTCTGCTGTGGGATTGGCCGCGTCGGTGACGGTATCGCCCACCCGGGTGTCCTTCACGTTTTTGATGCTGGCGGTGAAATAGCCCACCTCGCCGGCCTCCAGGGCCTCGCAGGGCTCCATACCCAGGGGCAGCAGGTGGCCGCACTCGATGACCTGGTACGTGGCGCCGGAGGCCATCATCTTCACCTGCTGGCCGGTGCGCAGCGTGCCCTCCATGATGCGGAAGTACACAATGACGCCCCGGTAGCTGTCGTACTGGCTGTCGAAGATCAACGCCTTCAGGGGAGCCTTCACATCCCCGGTGGGAGGCGGGACGTTCTTCACCACGTCCTCCAGCACCGCTTCGATGTTGATGCCCATTTTGGCGGAGATCTCCGGCGCGTCCATGGCGGGCAGGCCGATGATGTCCTCCACCTCGTGCTTGGCCTTCTCCGGGTCCGCAGCGGGCAAATCGATCTTGTTAAAGACCGGCAGAATCTCCAGATCATGCTCCATGGCAAGATAGGTGTTGGCCAGGGTCTGTGCTTCCACGCCCTGGGTGGAGTCCACCACCAGCACCGCGCCTTCACAGGCCGCCAGGGACCGGGAGACCTCGTAGTTGAAGTCCACGTGGCCCGGGGTGTCGATGAGGTTGAGCTCGTAGTCCTGCCCGTCCTGGGCGTGATAATTGAGCCGCACGGCCCGGGCCTTGATGGTGATGCCCCGCTCCCGCTCCAGGTCCATGTTGTCCAGGAGCTGGGCCTCCATCTCCCGGGCAGAGACGGCGTTGCACGCCTCCAGCAGCCGGTCCGCCAAGGTGGACTTGCCGTGGTCGATGTGGGCAATGATGGAAAAGTTGCGGATATTGGATTGCTTTGTCATTCTGTTAACCTCCGTTGGGCAGGTCCGCGCCGCTGCGCAGACACGCGTCCAAGTGTTTTGGCAAAGCCAAAACCTTGCGCAGGGCGGATGCGCTCCGCCCGGGGATTTCACTCATCCGGACCCCGCGCCGCACTCAGGTCTCCCAGGGCTTGGGAGCACTGACATGCGTGGTGTTCCACGCCTGCCAGAAGGCCGGGTCCCAGTATTGGTCATAGTTATAGTCTACCACAAACGCCTGCCAGTTGGCGAGAGTCTCCTGCCAATTTTCCGCGGTCAGGCGGTCTTCCCCGGCAGTCATCTTGTCCAGCACCCGCTGACAGACCCCGTTGGAGTGGTGGACATAGTCGCAGTAATTGTCCAGGTTCAGCACCAGTTCCTTGTCCAGCAGCGGGGCGTACAGCTGCACATTGTCATAGGCCAGCAGCGTCTCACAGGCGGTGCTCATGGCGGCAAACACCGCGTCCATCTCCCCCAGCCGCTCCGTCTTGTCCCAGAAGAGGATGCTGTACGGGGGGAAGAAAATGTCAAACTCCGTGTCCGGGTGGGCGCTGATCCAGTCCGTCACCACCCGGAGATTGGCCTTGGCGTTTTCCACATAGGGCTCCACCGGCTGGGTGGGCTGGACCTCCGGGCGGTCGTAGTTATCCAGCGCCGTCATGTGGTTCCACCAGATGTCGCCGTCCCAGGTAAAGCCCTCGTCCAGCGTCTCCCCGCTGCCCCAGCTGTTGCTGACCAGAACGAAGCCGCTGTAATAGAGGGTGTCCTTATTCAGGAGATATTGGGCATCGTCAAAGGGATTTTCGTTGTACAGGTAATCCGGCATGGCGGAGGTCACGCCGCTCTCGTCTCGGGTGAGGATATTCACATCCAGCCCGAACACCACCCGCTGGGGCGTCCGGCTGCGGAAGAGCACGTCCATCACCTTGTCGAACTCGCTGAGATACCCATCGGGAATGGTGATGCGCACCGCGGAGGTACCGAAGGCGTCCTCGATCTGACTGGCCCGATAGTTGGCCGCCATGGAGGTGCCCACCAGCACCGTGTCCGCCGGTACATTTTTCGCCAGGCCCGCCGCCTGGTAGCGCTCGCTGAAGAACACCGGCTCCCAGCGGTCCGGCATCCGATAGTATAAGCAGGGGTCCACAACATACACCACGGCGGCACACAGTGCCAGCAGCACCGCCACCGCCGCCACAAGGCCGCAGACCCAGCGTCGATATGCTTGTTTCATCCCGGCCTCCTCAGAAATTGGAATAGATGAAGGTGGTGATTCCGGTGAAAGAGAGAATCGACCACGCAAGTCCGATGGTCAGCACCGCGCCCCGCCAGAAGGTGGGCCGGAACCGGTCCATCTGGGTGATGGTGTTCCGGGGCCACAGAGCCGCCAGCAATCCGATGCCGTACAGGCCCACCACCCGGATGATATTCACCCAGTCGGCAGCGCCGGGAATCAGCAGCTCCACCGCGCCGATCTCCTTGGAGAAGAGGTCCGTCAGCAGCCAGTCCTCCGGCTTGGCAAGACCGCCGCTCACCGCGCGGCCCAGCAGCTCCAGTGCCCCGGAAAAATCCGGCGCCCGGAAAAACACCCAGGCCACGTTTACAAAGAGGAATGTCACGCCCCACCGCAGCCACCGGGGCAGCTTGTCCCGGCCGGGGCCCCAGAATCGCTCGATCACCTGGCCCAGGCCGTGGAGCAATCCCCAGACGATGAAGGTCCAGCCCGCGCCGTGCCAGAAGCCGCTGATGAGGTAAATGGCAAAAATATTGCAATATGTACGAGCCGTCCCCCTCCGGCTGCCGCCCAGCGGGAAGTACACGCACTCCCGCAGGAAGCTGGTGAGGGTGATGTGCCAGCGCTTCCAGAACTCTCCCACGGAGAGGCTGCGATAGGGGGAATCAAAGTTCACCGGCAGACGCAGTCCGAAAAGCCGGGCAAGGCCGGCGGCAATGTCGCAATAGCCGGAAAAGTCAAAGTACAGCTGCAGCGTATAGCCCAGGATCACCAGCCAGGCCGCCGGGGCGCTCAGGTCCTCCAGCTGTGCCCAGCCATTGTTCACCACCACGCCGAAGGGGTCCGCCAGCAGCACCTTCTTGATGGTGCCCACGGCGATGGCATACACGCCCGCCGCCGCATCCTCCCACGTCGGATGCAGGAAGCGGCCCTCCGTCAGCTGGGGGAAGAAATTCTCCGGCTTGAGAATGGGGCCGGAGGTGACGGAGGGGAAAAAGAAGTCGTAGAGCAGAAAGCTCCCGGTGCTCTCCGGGCGGAAGGCGCCGGTATAGACCTCCTTGATGCACCAGATCTGCTGGAAGGTGAAAAAGCTCAATCCCAGAGGCGCCCAGCCCAGGTCCACGGCGCCGCCGGTGAAAAAGCCGGTGTACTTGAAGATCAGCAGCACCGCGACGTGCCACACGATGGCCACCGCCGCCGCAGCCCGGCGCTGTTTCTCCGGTTTGCCGCCGGAGGTCAGATACCGCACCGCCGCCACAGTGACCGCGGCGCCTGCCAGCAGCACCGCAAGCGCCGCCCAGCCGCCGCCCAGCACATAGAACGCCAGGCAAAACAGCGTCAGCGCCGCCTGGCCCCACCGGAGGGTCCGCCGTCCCAGCGGCAGACACACCCCCAGGGTCACCGCCAAAAAGGCGAGGAAGGAAAGGGATTGAAAACTCATGCCTCACGCTCCGTCGTCAGGGCTGTCAGCCGGGCGTCCGCGGTGCTGAGCACCTGGGTCAGGCTCTGGCAGCGGCCGGGATAGGCCTCATTGAGCGCGTCGGGCGAGAGGTCCGGGAACTCCGCCTTTTTGGATGCCAGCGTCCGCAGGCTCCGGGCATAGCGGATCTCCGCCACCTTCATGTCCGCCTGGGCGGCGTCCATGGTGCAGGCGTTGGGGTCCAGGGCAAAGTAGGCCTCATTGGCGCCGGCGTGCCGGTAAAGATGGCGGTAGAGCTGGTAAACGGCACTGCCCAGATATGCGGCAGCGGCATTGATCGCGCCCTTGTCCCCCAGCTTGCCCAGAAGGCCGAAGAGCACGCCCATGGCGCCGGAGAGGAGCTTGCTCTGGAGGGTTGCCAGCACGCTGCCCTGGAGCACATTGCCCGGCTCGGCGGCGCTGAGCACCTCCTCAGAGGACAGCATGCTGCCGTCCCGGGACAGCGTGCGCCCCAGCATGAAGTCTGCGGAGACGTGATAATAGTCACAGGCCCGGACCACAAAGGCCAGGCCCGGTTCCCGGATTCCGTTTTCATAGTGGCTCAGCAGCGCCTGGGAAATCCCCAGGTCCCCCGCCGCCGTGCGCTGGGATACGCCCCGCTCCTGCCGCAGCAACGACAGTGTACGGGAAAATTCAGTGGTGGAAGCCATGTTTCTTCTCTCTCCTTTGGGTTCTCGTTTAAATACGCAGGGTATAGTTTAACAAAATAGCTACACGATGTAAAGGGGAAACCCCGTGATTTTTCTGTCTTTTTGTGGAAAAAAGGCAGAGCCCGAACGGCTCTGCCTTTGTACATGACTTCCAGCTCAATACGCTGCGGCCCCTCAGAAAAGCCCCACCTGATCCGGCAGCAGGTCGCCGCCGATGGAGCGCAGCTGCTCTGCGTTCTCCTCCGCCAGCCGGTCCGCGATGGCCATGCGGCGGATGATGTTTTTCACTGTGGTGTCCAGGGCGGTGCCCTCCCGGTAGTCCGCCGGGAAGATGAAGTCCACCCGACCCTTGGCCAGCAGGTCCTCCACGCCGGGGCGGTTGCTGGGCTGATAGACGGCGATGGCCTGGCCGCCGTAGGCCCGCATCATTTTCATGCAGGGCACGTCGGAGAGGCCGTCCCCCATGTAGATCATGTTCGTAAACGGCACCCGTTTGGAGTCGTCGGGCATGGAGTCGTTGAGGGTCTTGTCGTCGGACACGTCCAGCACCCCCTTATTGATGCGGTAGACGAACTGGGTCTTGGCGGTGAAGTTCACCGCCAGCTTGGGCCACACCGGCGTACCGGTCTCGTCATAGTAAAACTCACTGGCGTAGATCTCCTTGAACGCTTTGCTGATGGAGGAACCCTCAATGATCTCCCGCAGGCCGGAGGAGATGATGTAGTGCTCCACCCGGACCCCCTGGCTCTCGCCAAAGGCGTTGATACGGGAAAACCACTCCTGCACCCCGGGAAAGAGCACGATGCTGCGGCCCTTTTCCACTAGATCGTCCCGGGTGAAGGGCAGATTCTTTTTCCGCGCCTCCCGGATCATGGTGTACATGTAGGCAAGGATTCCGTCGATCCGGTTAGCCCGGCCAAAATCGTTGGCCTCCGCCCAGAATTCCGCCGGCGTCATTCCCAGAGAAGGGATGAAGGCATAGTCCTGCATATCCGTCGTGCAGAGGGTCTTATCAAAGTCGTACAAAAACGCAATGATGGGGGTTTTCTCCATAGGACGGCCTCCCTTTTTTGAAAAAAGCGGCTCCTATGAGCCGCTTTTTCTTGATTATTTTCCGTCGCTGGTGTAGTTGCGGCCGAATTTCAGGTCGCTGAGATTGATGCGGCGGGTGGGCTCGGAAACCGTCTCCTCCTGGCTGAAGGGGTCACCCTCCGGGTAATCCTGGGCAGGAGTGGCAGGCTGCTCCTCCGCGGCGGTCTCCTCCGCCTTCGTGGGCTGCTCCTGGGCGGCAGGCTCTTGGTCAAACGTGGAGAGGACCCGCTCTTCGATCTCCTCCTCCACGGCAGGCTCTGCCGGTGCGGTGGGCACGTCCACCTGCAGATCCGGCAAATGCTCCAAAAGCTCCAGCTCCTGCTGGCAGACCTGACGGCTGGCCGCGATGAACCGGGCCAGATCCAGCTGGCCCTGACGCAGCCGCGCCTCGGCCTCCTCCTGCTCCTGCTGGAGCTGCCCGATCCGGGCCTTGGCGTCCGCCTGGGCCTGGGAGAGGATCTCGTCCCGCTTGGCCTCCGCCTCGTGGACGATGGAGTCCGCCATCTTCTGAGCGGTGAGCAGTGTGGCCCGCATGGAGTCCTCCGTTGCCCGGTAGTCCTCCACCTTTTCCACCAGGACCTTCATCTTGGCCTTCAGCGCTGCGTTTTCCTTATAGAGGGCGGTATAGTCGTCCGTGAGCTCATCCAGGAACTCATCGACCATCGCCATGTTGTACCCACCCATGACCGCCTTGGCAAAGGCGTGGGTGGAAACTTCCTGCGGTGTCAGCATATCCCCTACTCCCCTCCGTTAAAAATACAGCCCGTTGTTCTCCAGCTCGTCGATCAGATCGCCTTCGATATCCACGTGGTAGGGCGTGATGATGTACGTATTGGCGGCCACCTTCTTGATCTTGCCCTCGCCCGCATAGGCGACGCCGGAGAGAAAGTCGATCAATCGCCGGGCGATGTCCTTGTTGGTGGACTCCAGGTTCAGCACCACTGTCCGCTTGTCCTTGAGATGGTCGGCAATCTCGGAGGCGTTTTCAAAGCGCTCCGGCTTTACCAGCACCACCTTCAGCTGCGTGGTGGCATGGATGTTGACCACTTTGTTGTGGCGCTCCTCCGCCTTGACCCGGCGGTCCTCAAAGGCGGGCTCCCGGCGGGCCGGCTCTTCAAAGTCGTCGTATTCCTCGTCCTCGTCCTCATAGGGGTGGGTCCACTTCTTCAACTCATCCAAAATGCTCATGGCAAAAACCTCCCATCGGAGCCCCGCTCCGCGTTTATCAGGTGTAGTTCCGGGCGCCAAAAATGGCCGTGCCCACCCGGACCATGGTGGCGCCGGCGCGGATGGCATCCTCATAATCGCCGCTCATTCCCATGGACAGATACTTCAATTCATTATGGAACAATTTTGTATTCATGTCAACATAAAGTGCCTGCACTTCCTGAAAATACCGCAGATTTTCCTCCCGATCGGCGTCCGCAGGGGGGATGGTCATCAGGCCCTGCACCCGGACATGGGTCCGGGCGGCGGCCGCCTCTGCTCCGGCCAAGACCTCCTCCGGGGCAAAGCCGCTCTTTGCCTCTTCCCGGCCGATGTTCACTTCCAGCAAGATGTCCTGCACCAGATCCCGGGCTGCGGCTACCCGTTCGATCTCATCGAGAAGCTCCAGGGAACCCACCGACTGGATCAGGTCCACATGGCCCACCACCTTGTTCACCTTGTTGCGCTGCAGGTGGCCGATGAAGTGCAGCGGCGCGCCGTCGTAGGCGTGTTCCGCCAGCTTGGCCGTCATCTCCTGCACCCGGTTTTCTCCCAGGGCGTCGATGCCGGCGGCGATGGCCTCCCGGCAGGCGGCGGCGTCATTCATCTTGCTGGCGCCCACCAGTGTGATCTCCGCCGGGTCCCGGCCCGCCTCCCGGGCGGCTGCGGCGATGTTGGCCCGCACCCGGGCGATATTTTCTGCGATGGACATGAGATCTCCCTCTTTCTTCCGCAATTTTGATGTCTCTTTATTCATAGATCTGCCGGTTGAGCACCTTGCCGTCGTACAGGTCGTCCGCTGCGATGATGATCTCATCCCCGGCCCGCAGGCGCAGCGTCTCCTGGCTGGCAGAGGCACTCTCCGCCAGGGTGGAGGCCACCAGGACGAAGTCGTCCCCGCTGTAGAGCACTTCCACCGGCTTGAAGCGGGCCTCGGCACCCACCATGCAGTACACGCCGGTCATGGCCGTAGAGGTGCGCTCACCGGTCTCCTCGTCCACACTCACCTTCTCGGTCCGGATGGCCTCCTTGGGAATCCGGATTCCCTCGGCGATGCGCCGGATGATCTGGGCGCTCTGCTGACGCAGCAGCGTCAGCTGGGGCAGATAGGTGGTGCCCCGGAACACCACGACCACCTGCCCGTTTTCCTCCGCGCTGACGGAATCCACCGTCACCGGCAGGTCCTGGTCCGTGCTCTTGGCAAAGCGGAGCGTGACACTGCCCTCCTCCGCCAGCTCCTGGGCCTGGTCCGCGTCCATGATGACCGCATAGTACCAGGTATCCCCCAGCACCAGCTTTCCCACCTGGGAGTGGACGCTCTCATCCGGCTGGACGGCCTTAAGCTGGGACGGGGTCAGGGTGGAGATGTTCTCCGGCGTCAGCACGGTCTCATAGCCGTCCACCACGGCGGAATAGAGCCCCGCCTGAGGAGCGGTGATCCGCCGGATGGAGGACGCCGCCTGGGACTGGAGCGTCTTGAGCTCCGTCTGCAGCGAGGAGATCTGAGCCGTCAGGTCCTCGGTGTCGGCGTCGGTGTAGTCCCGCTTGAGTACCAGGCTCCGCAGATCCTTTCCGTACTCCTCCGCCCGATCCAGACGGTCCTCCGCCAGGGCCGTCCGCAGGTCCACGATCCCCTGGAGGATCTGGCTGTCCAGCTTCAGGGACACCTCCGTTCCCAGCGCCGCAGACTGGGCATACTCCAGCTGCTCGATCCGGTCCCGCAGATTGTTCATCTGGCTTTGCAGCTGGATGGAGGACTCGTCGGCGTACACCAGCGCCACCGTGCCGCCGTCGCTGACCCGCTCCCCTTCCGCGCGCTGGAGCTGCAGCGACCCGCTGCTCTCGTCCGGAAGCACCGATTCCTCCCGGACCACATAGCCGGAGACGTCAACGGACTCCTCCACCTGGTCCTCATAGGCAAGACTCGTCATCAGCGGATCGTCCAGATACCGGAGTCCCTGGACGCCAAAATAGACCAGTACCGCCAGCGTCACCGCCGCCAGCAGTAACTTTGTTCCCAGTGTGCTGTTTTTCATGGTATCCCTTTCCTGCTGCCTCACCAGCCGGAAGTGCTCACTCCTCCGACAGGTCCACCGGCCTCAGCGGCGCAATGGTGGAAATGGCGTGCTTATATATGATCTGCTGCCGACCCTCGCTGTCCAGCACCACCACAAAGGCATCAAACCCCGTGATGACGCCCCGCATCTGAAAGCCGTTCATCAAGAACATGGTCACCGGCATCTTTTCCCGCCGTGCCCTGAGTAAAAACAAATCCTGTAAATTCGCCTTGGTCTGCATGCTTCGTCCGCTCCTTTATCTGTTTCAATCGGTCGGACGATTTCCCAGCATTTTCCGTCCGCCAGGCTTAGGATACGCCTGCGGCGGACAGAATTTCCGTCGAAATTTGCAGGGCCCGGGCAAAATCCCGCTCTTTTCCCCACCAGATCCAGTGGATCTCCGGATTGCGCCGCAGCCACGTCAGCTGCCGCTTGGCATACTGCCGGGAGCGGAGCTTCACCTCCGCCACGGCCTGGTCCACAGTGGCACTGCCCTCCGCCACGCCCAGAAACTCCTTGTAGCCGATGGCCTGAAGGGCGGTGGCGTCCCGGGGCAGCCCGCTTTTGAGTAGGCCCATGACTTCCTCCAGCAGCCCCGCCTCCACCATGGCGTCCACCCGGCGGTCGATCAGGGCCTTCATCTCCGCCCGGTCCTCAAACTGCAGTCCGATCCACACGGCGTCATACCGGGGCGGCAGGGCCGCCGTCTCCCGGTTATGCTCCGTGATGGTCTTTCCGGTCTCCCGGTAGACCTCCAGCGCCCGGAGGATTCGCTTTTCATCCGCCGGATGGAGCCGCTGGGCGGCCTCCGGGTCCACCT
>FR890822.1 GCA_000436875.1 Oscillibacter sp. CAG:155
CGCGATTCTGCATAATGACACCTCCTTTCATGGTTGCCTGCGTACAGGGAGTAGTATGGACAGCGCATCCGCCAAATATACCGGATTCAGAAAATAAAAAAGGGGTTGACAAATAGGAAACTGGCTGGTATACTTAATCCGCAAAACAAAGAAGGCAGGTTGCATCCGCCTCACCTCCAGCCCAAGGCAAAGAGGTTTACAACGTCGTTATCAGGCCGCCGCTTCGGTGGTTTGTTGTTGCGCGGATGCCAGGCTTGGTATCCGCGTTTTGTGATTTTTACAAGGAGGTGCTTCGGTCATTAGTAAATTAGTGCATGAACTCAATGAGGATATCTCTGACAAGGAAATCCGCCTGATTGGCTCCCAGGGAGAACAGCTGGGCATCATGGCGCCCGCAGACGCGCTGAGAATCGCCGACGAGCAGGGCTTGGATCTGGTCAAGATCTCTCCGCAGGCGACGCCCCCTGTCTGCAAGCTGATGAACTACGGAAAGTTCCGGTTCGAGCAGAGCAAGCGGGAAAAGGAAGCCAGAAAGAACCAGCACGTGGTGGAAATCAAAGAGATCCGCATGTCTCCGGGCATCGACATTGGAGATTTCAACACCAAACTGAAAAATGCCCAGAAGTTCATTGCCGACGGCAATCGCGTCAAGGTTTCCGTCCGCTTCCGCGGCCGGGAGATGGCCCATACCGAGATCGGCCGTGACCTGCTGGAGCGTTTTGCCGAACAGTGTGCCGAGGTCGCCAATCTGGACAAGACCCCCAAGCTGGAGGGCCGGATGATGTCCATCTTCCTCTCTCCCAAGACTGGCAAATAACATTTGATTTTTCAAACACACGGAAGGAGCAACCAACATGCCTAAGCTGAAAACCCACAGTGGTGCAAAGAAGAGATTCAACCTCACCAAGACCGGCAAGGTTAAGCGCGCCAAGGCCTTCAAGAGCCACATCCTCACCAAGAAGGATACCAAGCGTACTCGTCGTCTGCGTGCCGGCGGCTATGCGGATGCCACCAACATGGACGCCGTCCGCAAGATGATCCCCTACAAGTAAGACAACGATACGTTAGAAATAGGAGGCTTATACAATGGCTAGAGTTAAGGGCGCGATGATGACGCGCAAGAGAAGAAATAAGACCCTGAAGATGGCCAAGGGCTACTGGGGTTCCAAGTCCAAGCACTTCCGTGTCGCCAACCAGGCGGTCATGAAGTCCCTGAGCTACGCTTACACCGGCCGTCGGCTGAAGAAGCGTGACTTCCGTTCCCTGTGGATCACCCGGATTTCCGCTGCCTGCAAGATGAACGGCATGAACTACTCCAGCTTCATGCACGGCCTGAAGACCGCCGGCATCGAGATCAACCGCAAGATGCTCTCCGAGCTGGCGATCAGCGATCCCGCTGCCTTCACCCAGCTGACCGAGATCGCCAAGAAGGCCTGATCTCCTCTGATTTACATGCAGAGAAAGAAACGCGCTTTGGACTTGTCCAAGGCGTGTTTTTTTATTTGACAGCATGGCCGGATATGATAAGATAAAAAGAGACGTACCATTCTGCACCTTTGCGGGAAAGGAGGTAGTGTCAACAGTTTTGCGCAAAT
>FR890823.1 GCA_000436875.1 Oscillibacter sp. CAG:155
CGGTTCGATCCCGCTTATCTCCACCATGAGATGGCCATGGAAGCAATTGCTTCTATGGCTTTCTTTTTACATTCCGGTTTACGGGGAACGCCGTTTCATCCTTCCCGATTTTCTGCCAGCGGGGATGCGGCCGTTCGTCCGGCGTACCAGTATCCTTTTGCTCTCAGGAGGTTGCGTCCATGGTCATCCACGAATCCGCTGAGGACTATTTGGAGTCCATTCTGGTTTTGCAGGAGCGGCGCGGGCATGTGCGCTCCATTGATATCGTCAACGAGCTGGGCTACTCCAAGCCCAGCGTCAGCATCGCCATGAAGAAGCTGCGGGAAAACGGCTATATCTCCATGGATACCGAAGGATTGATCACGCTCAATGAAAGCGGCATGGCCATTGCCAGCCGGATCTACAACCGTCACAAAAGTCTCACCCGGCTGTTCACGCTGCTGGGGGTCTCTCCCGAAGTGGCCGCGGAGGACGCCTGCAAGGTCGAGCATGACCTGAGCGACGAGACCTTCGGAAAGATCTGCCAGTTCATCGAACAGGCAGAACAATCCCAGAAATAATGCCCGTACCCCGGCAGAGTTCTGCCGGGGTACTTTTGCAAAACACCCCCGTGGATCAAGTCCGAGGGTCATAAGAAAGTAATATTGCTTTTTGCAGGAGCGGCATGGCTTTGGTCATGCCGTTTCCTGTTTCATCCAGTTTCTATTCTGAACAGAGTTGATTGAGCGCTTTCTTGTCTGGCATAAAAATGACCTCCTTTTCTGAAAATGGGGATAAAAAAGGCCGTCAACTTTTCGCATGGTGCGACAAGTCAACGGTCAGTTTTTCGGTATTCAGTTTTTCAAAACTTGCTGGCAGTAAGTCCACAGGGGATAACCTCATAAGCAGCGCAAGGGGGTGTAGCTACCTTGTCGGAACGAAGTGACAGAACATTCTCGGTCTGCTGATTTTCCTGCTGACAGAGAATGAAGCGACCCAGGACGCACGAATACTTCCGGCAGGAGAGTATAGAAGTGCGCCCTTAGAGTTCTAAGAGATTTTGGTTGCTCGTCAAACTGGAATTGTCAAAATCACTTTTTATATTTTTTCTTAATTACCAACGAATAAACTGCCATCAAAACAATGGTTTCCACTACAGCTCCTGTAACCGAGAGAATTATCCATTTGTGAGCTCCTGTAAGCAAAGGAAGTCCAAGAAAAATAAATACCATGCCATGCACAACATAAAACTTTGACATCGCATGATTGTATTTTCTTATATCCGTTACCTCAAACATTTTCTTATTTCCCCAGAAGCCAATTGCCTTTTTTGAAAACCATATATAATAGCCAAGCACACATATATAACGCCCCAAATACAAAATATGATAAAAAAGAATATATTTTGCTCCATCCAGATACCTCATCAATTCCAATTTGTCATCTGCTCTATTATAATAAATTTTACCACAAGAGTGTGAATAAATCCACCACTGAACACCGAACCGCCCAAACAGTTTTTCTGCTCAGGCGGTCTCTCTTAAACATAAATCAGTTCAGCCTTGAGGATTTCCTCTGCCGGGTTGCAGATGGAGTTCATGTATTGCACCCAATTAAAAATGCACCACACCCGGCCCAAACACCGAATATGGTGCATATTTTCAGACGCATCTGCCTGGCAGATGCCATAAGTGTAGTTTTGAACGAATTATTTTCTTACGAGCACCCGCCTAAATCCACGGGGCGTTTCTTATTTTGTGGAGAAACGAAACACAGTGGTGTGGTCCCAGGTCTCGCCGGGGCGCAGGACACAGGACGGAAAGTCCGGATGGTTGGGAGAATCCGGATAGAACTGCGTCTCCAGGCAGACCGCGTCCCGTCGGGCGTACCGGGCGCCGCCCTTGCCAGCAGGACAGCCATCCAGGTAGTTGCTGCTGTAAAACTGGACACCGGGCAGCGTGGTCTCCACTTCCAGAACCACGCCGGACTTCTCTCCCTCCAGTCGGGCGGCCGGCCGCAGGGTCCCCGGCTGGCCGTTGACCACCCAGTTGTGGTCATAACCGCCGCACAGCTCCAGCTGCCGGAAAGGCTCGTCCACCCGTTCTCCGATGACTCTGGGCGTCCGGAAGTCCATGGGCGTGCCCTCCACCGCGTCCAGCGCGCCGGTGGGGATACTGCCGGGCACCACCGGCGTGTAGCGATCTGCGAACAGTGTTAAGGTGTGTCCCATGGCGCTGCCGCTGCCCTGTCCGTTCAGATTCCAGTAGGCATGACTGGTCAGGTTGCAGACCGTGGTTCGGTCCGCAGCGGCCTGATAATGGAGAATCAGGCTGCTGCCCTCCAGGCGGTAGGTAATGCTGGCAGACAGTGCGCCCGGATACCCCTCTTCACCGTCCTTGCTGTTATAGCGCAGGCATACCCCACCCGGGCACTCCTCCGCCGTCCAGCCCCGGTTGGCAAAGCCGGTAGGACCGCCGTGAAGATGGTTTTCCCCGTCGTTGAGCTCCAGCGTATACGTCTTCCCCTCCAGAGAAAACCGGCCGCCTGCAATACGGTTTGCGTAGCGGCCCACAATGGCGCCCATGAATTTGTCCTGCTCCTGATAGGCCTCCATGCTGTCAAAGCCCAGCGCCACATCGACCCGGCGGCCGTCTGCCGTCGGAACTGACAAGGCCGCCAGCGTGGCCCCATAGGTCAGCACGGAGCACCGCAGCTGCCCATTGTCCAGTGTAAGGATATCCACCGGCTGTTTGTCACGGGTAAAGCCAAACGATCTGCGTTCCATTGCATTTCCTCCTTTTTTTCTGCCCGGAGCGGAATCTTTTCCGGCGCAGCCGCGCCTTTCGGCCGTGTTCTCCGGGCCTGGTTTTCCGTTTTGGGAGATGCCAAAATGACGGGACCGGGCGCTTTTCTGCCTGCGGGCCGCCGCTTTGAAAAAGCCCCTCCTGAGAATTTTATCTTAGCGGGTGTACCTTTGTCTGTCAAGGCGGCCATGGGAAATTTCTCCAAACGGAACGCCCCCGGCCTGTGCCTGTTTC
>FR890824.1 GCA_000436875.1 Oscillibacter sp. CAG:155
GGGTATCGAGACCGTCGTGTTTGACCGCGGTGGTTATCTGTATCACGGCCGTGTGCAGGCTCTGGCTGAGGGCGCCCGTGAAGGCGGCCTGAAATTCTAAGGAGGGAGGAACGACAACATGCCTAGATTTGAAAGAGAGCAGAGCGAGTATATTGAGAAGGTCGTTTCCCTGAACCGTGTTTCCAAGACTGTCAAGGGCGGCCGCGTGATGAAGTTCTCCGCCCTGGTCGTCGTTGGCGACGGCAAGGGAAAGGTTGGCTATGGCCTGGGCAAGGCCGCTGAGGTCCCCGAGGCGATCCGCAAGGGCATTGAGGCAGCCAAGAAGAACATGATCACTGTGACTCTGTCCGGAAGCACCATTCCTCACGAGACCATCGGTGAGGCCGGCGCCGGCCGCGTGCTGATGAAGCCCGCTGCCCCTGGTACCGGCGTGATCGCCGGCGGCGCTGTCCGTGCCGTCGTCGAAGCTGCGGGCATCAAGGACATTCGTACCAAGTGCCTGCGTTCCAACAACCCCAACAACGTCGTCGCTGCTGCCTTTGTGGGCCTCAAGAGCATGCGCGGCCCCGAGGCCGTTGCCCGCATCCGCGGCAAGAGCGTCGAAGAAATCGTGGGTTAAGGAGGCGCTGAACATGGCAAACTTAAATATTAAGCTCGTCAAGAGCCTGAATGGCCGCCTGGAAAAGCAGGTTGCAACGGCCAACTCCCTGGGTCTGCGCAAAATCGGCGACGTCACCGTGCAGCCCGATAACGACCAGACCCGCGGCAAGATCGCCAAGATTGGCTATCTGCTGCAGGTTACCGAAGTGAAATAAGGAGGCACGGAATTATGAAATTGAGCGAACTGTCTCCCGCCGAAGGTTCCGTCCGTCAGGCATATCGTAAGGGCCGTGGTGCCGGCAGCGGCAACGGCAAGACCGGCGGCCGCGGCCACAAGGGCCAGAAGGCCCGTTCCGGCGGCAAGGTCCGCGTGGGCTTCGAAGGCGGCCAGATGCCTCTGGCCCGCCGTATCCCCAAGCGCGGCTTCAACAACATCTTTGCAAAGCCCCTGGAGATCATCAACCTCAACGCCCTGAACGCTTTCGAGGACGGCGAGACCGTCACTGCCGAGGCGCTGCTGGAAAAGGGCATCCTGTCCAAGTGCGAGTACGGCTATAAGGTCCTGGGCAATGGCAAGGTGTCCAAGAAGGTCACCGTTAAAGCTTCTGCTTTCTCCGCTTCTGCCAAGGAGGCAATCGAGGCAGCTGGCGGAAAGGCCGAGGTGATGTAACGTGATCCAAACGATTCGCAAAGCGTGGGGCATCCCCGAGCTGCGGAAGAAGATCATCTTTACACTCCTCATCCTGCTGATCTTCCGGATCGGCAACGCCATCACGGTTCCTTATGTGAACGTGACGGCACTGAAGGCCCAGCTGGACGCGTTCGGCGGCTCGATCCTGAGCCTGTACGATGTGATGTCCGGCGGCGCGTTCTCCACCGCCACGGTCTTCGCCCTGAGCATTCAGCCCTATATCAACAGCTCCATCATCATCCAGCTGCTGACTGTGGCCATTCCCTCTTTGGAGCGGCTGGCCAGAGACGGCGGCGAGGAGGGCCGGAAGAAGATCCAGTCTATCACCCGTTATGCCACCGTGGCCATCGCAATTCTGCAGGGCTTTGGCTACTATATGATGATGCAGCGGTACAATCTGCTGTCTGTCAGCGATCCTACCATCTGGCACGCACTGGTCATCATCGTCTCCTTCATCGCAGGTTCTTCCTTCGTGATGTGGATGGGCGAGCAGGTGACGGAGTTCGGCATCGGCAACGGCATTTCCATCATTCTGTTTGCCGGTATCCTCTCCCGGGTGCCCAACATGGTCTCCAACATGATCACCGGTGTCCGTTACTGGAACCTGGAGAGATCTGGTGCTGAGATTCCTGCAAATGTTGCCCCCCTGCATCCCGCGCTGATTGCCGTAATGATTATCGGCGGTCTGGCCCTGATGGTATTCGTCGTGTTCATCAACGGTGCTGAGCGCCGCATTCCGGTTCAGTACGCCAAGCGTCAGGTTGGCCGGAAGGTGTATGGCGGCCAGAGCACGCATCTGCCCATGAAGGTGAATATGTCCGGCGTTCTGCCTATCATCTTCGCCCAGAGCATTGCGTCCCTGCCCATCACCATTTGGAGCTTCATCGGAATTCCCGAGGATGGCACGGTCTCCCGTTCCATTTATGACGCCATTGATACACAGTCCATCATCTATATGGTGGTGTACTTCATCATGATCATTGGCTTCAGCTATTTCTACTCCACGATTCAGTTCAACCCCGTCGAGATCGCCAACAACCTGAAAAAGCAGGGCGGCTTTATCCCGGGATTCCGTCCCGGCAAGCCCACTGTGGATTTCATCCGCAAGGTCCTGAACAAGATCACGCTGTTCGGCGCCATCTATCTGGGTATTGTGGCCCTTTGCCCCCTGGTTCTGGGCAAGATCGTGGACCATGCCTATCTGTCCATCGGTGGTACTTCTGTCATCATCGTCGTGGGCGTCGCACTGGAAACGGTGAAGGCGCTGGAATCCCAGATGCTGATGCGTCAGTACAAGGGTTTCCTGGAATAAGAGAGAAGGCGTTTCGAGATGAAACTGATCCTGCTGGGCGCTCCGGGCGCCGGCAAAGGCACTCAGGCCGAGCGCCTGTGCAAACAGCTGAACATTCCTACCATCTCCACCGGAAATATCCTCCGGGCTGCCATCAAGGATGGCACGCCCACCGGGCTCAAGGCCAAATCCTATATGGATGCCGGCAAGCTGGTGCCTGATGAGGTCATCATCGGCATTATCACCGAGCGTCTGGCCCAGGAGGACTGCCGGAACGGCTTCATTCTGGACGGAGTGCCCCGCACCATCGCCCAGGCTGAGGCTCTGGAGAAAGCAGGAATTACTTTTGATGACGTGGTTTCCATTGAAATCGCGGACGAGACCATTATGCAGCGCATGAGCGGACGCCGTGTCTGTGAGTCCTGCGGGGCCAGCTACCATCTGGTGGCTGTGCCCCCCAAGACGCCCGGCGTATGTGACAACTGCGGCGGCAAACTGGTCCAGCGGAAAGACGATGCCCCCGAGACCGTCAAGGCGCGTCTCGAGGTGTACCATCGGGAGACTGAGCCGCTGAAGGCGTTTTACGCCCAGCGCGGTCTTCTGAAGCCGGTGGAAAACCAAACCACTGTGGAGGGGACTACTGAGGCCATCCTCCGTGCGCTGGGGAGATAAGCAATGATTACATTGAAATCTGCCCATGAGATCGAACTGATGCGCCGTGCCGGAAAAATTACCGCGGCTGCCCGTGCTTTGGCAGGGGAAATGGTAAGGCCCGGCGTAACAACCCAGGAGATCGACAGCGAGGTGGAGCGGTTTATCCGCAAGCAGGGAGCGGTCCCGTCCTTCCTGCATTATAACGGCTATCCGGCCAGCGCCTGTATCAGCGTCAACGATGAGATCATTCACGGCATTCCCGGCAAGCGGGTTTTGCAGGATGGTGATATCGTCAGCGTGGATGTGGGTGCGTACATTGGCGGATTCCACGGGGACTGTGCGGCAACCTTCCCCTGCGGACATATCTCTCTGGAAGCACAGGATCTGATTGATGTGACCAGACAGAGCTTCTTCGAGGGAATCCGCTTCGCCCGGGAGGGCCACCGGCTGCTGGATATCTCCGCAGCCATCCAGGCCTATGTGGAAAGCCACGGTTATTCCGTGGTACGGGAGTACGTCGGCCATGGTGTCGGCGCGCAGATGCACGAGGCACCGGAAATTCCCAACTACGGCCATCCCGGCCGGGGACCCCGGCTGCTGCGGGGCATGACCCTTGCAATCGAACCCATGGTGAATGCCGGTTCTGCGGCGATCCAGCAGCTCAGCGACGGCTGGACTGTCAAGACGTTGGACGGCAAATGGGCAGCACACTATGAGAATACGATCCTGATCACCGACGGTGAGCCTGAAATTCTGACGGCTCCCGCCATCTGAGAAGAAACGTATGGAAATTGCAAAGGCAAGTATAGTAAGATCCGACGCTGGCAGAGACAAGGGAAAACTCTTCGTCGTTTTGGCGGTGGAGGGGGAGTACCTTCTGCTGGCGGACGGTAAAGGACGGAAAGTGGAATCACCCAAGCGCAAAAAGCGTCGCCACGTAGAGTTTGTGGCCGCGGATGACTCCCGTCTTTCCGATAAGATCAAGAGCGAAGAGAAGATCACCAACAGTGAGCTTCGCAGGACCCTCGCGGTGTACCGCGGGGAGGTTCATCCGGACCAGGAGGGATAACGTTTGGCAAAATCCGACATGATCGAAGTGGAAGGCGTTGTGGTAGAAGCCCTGCCCAACACCACGTTCCAGGTGGACATTGGAAATGGACACACGATTCTGGCGCATATTTCCGGGAAACTCAGAATGAATTTCATCAGGATTCTGCCCGGCGACAAGGTGACGGTGGAAATGTCCCCGTACGACCTGACCCGCGGCCGGATCACCTGGCGTACCAAGTAAGGCGCCGGGCGAGCTGAAAAGACACAAACCGCTGAAAGGAATGGTTAAAGACTATGAAAGTAAGACCGTCCGTGAAGCCCATGTGCGAAAAGTGCAAGGTCATTCGCCGCAAAGGCCGTGTCATGGTCATTTGCGAGAACCCCAAGCATAAGCAGAGACAGGGCTAAGATTTAATTGGAGGTGCTTTAAAAGTATGGCACGTATTGCCGGTATTGACCTGCCGAAGGATAAGCGCATTGAGATCGGCCTCACCTATATCTATGGCATTGGCAGAAAGAGCGCCAAGGACATCCTGGCACAGACGGGTATCAACCCCGACACCCGCGTCAAGGATCTGACCGATGCTGACGAGCAGAAGCTCCGTGACGCCATCGACGCTTATACCGTCGAAGGCGATCTGCGCCGCCAGACTGCCCTGGACATCAAGCGCCTGACGGAGATCGGCTGCTATCGCGGCATCCGTCACCGCAAGGGCCTGCCTGTCCGCGGCCAGCGCAGCAAGACCAACGCGAGAACCCGCAAAGGTCCCAAGAAGACCATTGCCAACAAGAAGAAGTAAGGAGGGAGATTCACAATGGCAACTGCAAAAGCAACCGGCGGCAAGAAGGTCATTCGCCGTCGTCGTGAGAAGAAGAACATTGAGCGTGGTCAGGTCCACATTCGTTCTTCCTTCAACAACACCATGGTAACTGTCACCGACAGCCAGGGCAACGCCATCTCCTGGGCTTCCTCCGGCGGCCTCGGCTTCCGCGGCAGCAAGAAGTCCACTCCCTTTGCTGCGCAGACCGCCGCTGAGACGGCTGCCCGTGCTGCAATGGAGCATGGCCTGAAGACCGTTGAGGTCTTCGTGAAGGGCCCCGGTCAGGGCCGTGAGGCCGCGATCCGTGCTCTGCAGGCGGTGGGCCTGGAAGTGACTATGATCAAGGACGTCACTCCCATCCCCCACAACGGCTGCCGTCCCCCGAAGCGTCGTCGCGTCTAATCGAAAGAGGAGGTAACAAGCAATATGGCAAAGAATATGCAGCCGATTGCCAAGCGCTGCAAGGCTTTGGGCATCTCTCCTGCCGAGATGGGCTATGCGAAGAAGCAGACCAATCGCAACCCCGGCGGTCAGATGAGAAAGAAGAAGAGCGAATATGGCATCCAGCTGAACGAAAAGCAGAAGGTCAAGTTCATCTATGGCATTCTGGAAAAGCAGTTCCATTCCTACTATGAGACTGCTGCCGCTGCCCCCGGCAAGACCGGCGACAACCTGCTGATCACCGTGGAGCGCCGTCTGGACAACGTGGTGTATCGTCTGGGCTTCGCCATGACCCGCCGTCAGGCCCGTCAGCTGGTGTCCCACGCCCACTTCACCGTCAATGGCAAGAAGGTCAACATCCCCTCTTACCTGGTCAAGGCCGGCGATGTGATCGAGGTTGCTGAGAGCAGCCGTTCTTCCGAGGTGTTCAAGCGCCTGGTTGGTCAGGACGCTCCTGCGTTCCTGCTGCCCCCCTGGCTGGAGCGGGAGAAGAATACCCTGAAGGGCACCGTGACCCGCCTTCCCGTCCGCGAGGAGATCGATACTCCCATTGAGGAGCACCTGATCGTTGAGTTGTACTCCAAGTAATCGGAGGATACCCTCGAGGATGTTACGAACTGCCGGCGGCATGCGGGTTCGCATTGCCGCAATGAGAAGATGAAGGAGGGTAACTGCATGATTGAAATTGAAAAGCCCCAGATCGAGTGTATCGAAACTCCGGGTGATGTCACGTACGGCAAGTATGTGGTGGAGCCTCTGGAGCGTGGATATGGCACGACTCTGGGCAATGCGCTCCGTCGTATTATGCTTTCCTCTCTGCCCGGCACCGCGCCGACCACCATCAAGATCGCCGGTGTGCAGCATGAGTTTTCCACTATTCCCGGTGTGAAGGAAGACGTGACGGAGATCGTCTTGAATGTGAAGGGCCTCCTGACGAAACTGCACAGCGAGGGCGTGAAAACCGTCTACATTGAGGCGGTGGGTCCCTGTGAGGTCACTGCCGGCGACATCAAGGCCGACGGTGAGGTGGAGGTGCTCAATCCGGAGATGCATATTGCCACTCTGGATAACGGTGCCACCCTGAACATGGAAATCACCCTCTCCCACGGCCGTGGCTACGTTCCTGCTGACCGGAACAAGCCCCAGCAGAACGTGATCGGCACCATTGCTGTGGATTCCATCTACACCCCTGTCTACAAGGTCAATTACACGGTCGAGCCCACCCGCGTGGGTGCGTCCAGTGATTTTGACAAACTGACGCTGGAAGTGTGGACGGACGGCACCATCTCCGCTCGGGACGCTGTGTCCCTGGGCGCCAAGATCCTGTGCGACCACTTCACCTTGTTCACCGATCTCTCTGAGAGCGTGGGCAGCAAGCCCACCGTCGTGGAGAAGGCGGAAGCGCAGCGGGATAAGGTGCTGGAGCTGACCATCGAGGAGCTGGATTTGAGCGTGCGGAGCTTCAACTGCCTCAAGCGCGCCAACATCAACACCGTCGAGGATCTGATCTCCAAGACCGAGGATGAGATGATGAAGGTCCGGAACTTGGGCCGCAAGTCTCTGGAGGAAGTCATCAACAAGCTGGCGATGATGGGCCTCCACCTGGCCGACGAAGATAGCAATAACTGATTCTATGCCGCGGGATGACCCCGGCTGACCAAAATCCTGATAAGGAGGAACACCAAATGCCCGGAACTCGTAAGCTCGGCAAGACCACGGACCAGCGTATGGCTATGCTGCGTCAGCAGGTCACCGATTTCCTGGATCACGGCAAGATGGAGACCACCCTTACTCGTGCCAAGGAAATCAAGCCCCTGGCCGAGAAGATGATTACCCTTGGCAAGAAGGGCGATCTGGCTGCCTATCGGCAGGCCATGAGCTTCATCACCCGTGAGGATGTCTGCAAGAAGCTGTTCAAGGAAGTGGCTCCCGGCTATGCCGAGCGCAACGGCGGCTATACCCGCATCGTGCGCACCGGCGTTCGCCGCGGTGATGCTGCGGAGACGGCCATCATCGAGCTGGTAAAGTAAGTTTTACCAAACATACAAAAAGCCCTTTGTCATGGGACCCAGGTCCCCGTGACAAAGGGCTTTTTGATTTGAAATGGATCAGCGATCCATAGACAATCAACTTCCAAGGGTCAACACAGGAAGCTGACAGCCGCGCCGGAAAAACTCAGACTTTTGACGGCTGGTTTTCATATAGAAAGCTCAGAAAGCACAAAATAAAGGAAAAATGAGGACTATAATAGATGTTTTCGGCCTTTAATGTCTGCCTAAATCTGGCGTATACAAAAAAGTGCATGTGTAATCCGGTCCCTTCCCAGCCAAACTACGCCGTAGGGAAGGATGGAGGCGGAGTGGCACATGGGCAGAAAACGGTGGATCGCATTTTGGCTGATAGGCCTGCTGTTTCTTGGGCAGTCGGAAGGAATTGCAGAGATTCCGGCTGCGGGAGAAGCTGAGCTGGCGGAACCGGAGAAATTTGTTGCATTGACCTTTGATGATGGCCCCAAGCGGGAGACAACTGCCACGCTGTTGGATGGCTTGCGCCAGCGGGGAGCCAGCGCCACGTTTTTTCTGATTGGAAGGCAAATTGCGGAAAATCAGGATTTGGTAGAACGGATGAAGGCGGAAGGGCATCAGGTGGGCAATCACACCTGGAATCATGTTCGGCTGGGTACAACTGCCGATGCCGCGGTGGTATCCCAGGAGATTCAAAAGACGGACACACTGCTGCGGCAGATCCTGGGGGAAGGGACGTATTGGCTGCGCCCGCCCTATGGGGCGATTCAGGAGACGCAGAAAGCACAGATTCCGGTGCCCATGGTCACTTGGACGGTAGACTCCCGGGATTGGGAATCTCTGAACACGGAAAAGGTGGTACAGGAAGTTTTGAAAGATGTGAAGCCAAATTCCATCATATTGATGCATGACATTTTTCCAACCTCCATAGATGCTGCTCTTCGAATCGTGGATGTGCTGCAGGCGAAGGGCTATTGGTTTGTCACGGTAGAGGAACTGCTGGCACTGAATGGGGTAACGGCAAAACCCGGCGTTCTCTACCGCAAAATCGGATAAAAAAAGCACCCATGCGATTTTCGCATGGGTGCTTTTATGTCGTTTTAAGCAGCTCTGCCCTGCAGGATCAGCAGGATCAAAGTCAGAATCAGGAACACGGCACCAATCCACTTCGTAGCGCGGGCCAACTTGGCATCCATCGTCTTTGCCTTGTTCCGAGCCAGGAAGGAATCTGCTACACCGCCAATGCTGCCGGACAGACCAGCACTCTTACCGGACTGAAGCAAAACAACCAAAATCACGGCCAAACCGCACAAAAGCTGCAAAATGGTAATCACCAGAGTCAAAGTGTTCATGGGAACAAACCTCCAAAATTGAGCCATGCCACGGCATGGACGATGTTTTCACAGGCTTATATCATAGCATAACTTTTCACTGTTTTCAAGAGGATTTGCCCAAAATATCTGAAAAAGTCCGGGAAATCTTTCGGTAAAAATTGGAACGGATGTTTGCATTTTGTGAGCACTTGTGATACACTGATAAAAACAACCGATGCAGCCAAATAGGAGGAACGCCTATGACACAGCTATCGAATATGCAGAAGAAAATTTACGACTACATTGTGGCCTGTGTCCGGGAGCAGGGCTATCCGCCGTCTGTTCGGGAGATTGGAGAAGCGGTGGGACTGAAATCTCCTTCCACGGTTCATTTCCACCTCAAGCATCTGGAGGAAGCAGGTGTGATTGAGAAGGGGGCCGGAAAGGGACGGGCTATTACACTGACGACGCCGCCGATACCGGAGGATCGAGTTCCGGTTGTGGGCAATGTGGCTGCGGGCAGTCCTATTTTGGCGGAAGAGTGCATTGAGGATTACCTCACCTTTGATACTGGCGGCCGGAGCGAGGAGTATTTCGCTTTGAGAGTCCGGGGAGAATCCATGCTCAATGCGGGCATTTTGCCGGGAGACCTGGTGGTCGTTCGCCGCCAGCCCACCGCAAACAATGGAGAAATTGTAGTTGCGCTCATTGAGGATGAGGCTACGGTCAAGCGCCTCTCGCTTCGGAATGGGCAGATTTGGCTGATGCCTGAGAATGACGCCTATACGCCGATTGACGGCTCAAACGCGCAGATTTTGGGAAAAGTGGCTGCAGTGGTGCGGCGCTATTAAGTGAGGAAGGATACAACATGGAAGCAGAACAGGCGGAAAAGCACCTTCAGGATGTTTTGGCGGCAGCACGCTTGGGCGACGAGACCATTCGTTCCCAGCGCTTTACCGACGTGACACTGGAAAATCTGGACTTTGGAGAGCTGGAGTGCGGACAGACGGTTTTTGAGGGATGCCAGTTTTCCAACTGTGATTTCAGCGGTACAGCGTTCTACGCTTCGTCGATTCATCAATGCAGCTTTTCCAACTGCAGGTTTCGGAATACCTACTGGAAGGATTGCCAGCTAACAGATGTGAAGCTGGATGGATGTGACTTCCGAAAGACCCGCTTGAAGAACAGTCGGCTGGAGGATGTTTTGCTGCGGTATGCAAACTTTTCCAATAGCCTGTGGGAAAAGGATACGTTTGTCAACTGCAGCTTTCGTGAGGCATTTTTGACGAACCTGCGGGTTTCCAAAGTAGATCTGCAGGGTGTAGATCTGCAGGGCGCGGATCTGTTTCAGACCATGCTGGGCGGCGTGGATTTGTCCAGCTGCAACATCGAAGGAATCCGGGTCTCGGAATCGGTTCAGGAGCTGAAGGACGCCACCATCGATGCGGCCCAGGCAGCGGTACTGGTGAAACTGATGGGTGTTCATGTAAAGTAAAATACAGAGAGGATTGTAAATTAAAAACAATCCTCTCTGTATTTGTAAAAAGCACAATATACCGGATGCATGTGAAACGGAGAACAGCATCGCACTCCAAGTGACCGGAATGCACAGGCTCTGGCTGCGGCTGATAGTAATCGTTGGGCAGCGTCAGTGTGTCGGTGTCCGCGAAGAGTGACTGTTCTGACCCGTGGGGTGCTTTTTGGAGCAGGCAGGACCGCTGAGCCCTGCCCGCAGTTTTTCCAGAGCACGCTTTTCAATGCGGGATACATAAGATCGGGAGATACCGAAAGAGGAGGCAACCTCCCGCTGCGTCAGAGGAACGGTACCGCCCAACCCGTACCGCAGGCGAATGATCTCCGCTTCCCGTGCGGTGAGGCGTTCGCGGATCAACTGATGGAGCCGGATGGCGCTGTCACGGTCATGGAGGTCTTCCAGCATCGTATCATCTACACCAACCACATCCATCAGCTGCAGGGCATTGCCTTCTTTGTCGGTATCAATGGAGTCCGACAGGGAGACCTCCCCTTGCAGCTTTTTCTGACTGCGAAAGTACATTAGGATTTCGTTCGCTATCCTCTCCTGACGGACACATAAGCTGCCCTATGGGCGGCAAATTCAGCTCTCCATCCTCCGCAAAGAGGTATACATAGACGTTTTTGCCGTCCCAAACCACTTTTTTGACGATAGTACGCAGCAGGCGACGCCGTTCTTCAATAGTAGTCGAATCCACCGTGTCGGCGAATGACTCAATCATATCTCTATAGAAAAATAGATTTTGGCTCAGAGCATTACTCTGCCTAGCAAGCTTTTCCAATTCAGCAATTCTTGTCTGCTCCTGTTCGCTCTGCCGGTGTAGCTCATCGATCTGCTCCATGACGTATTTGGCCGAGGTCTCGCTGGCAACGGACAGAGATTCCACCAGTCGTTTGATGCGGGCTTCTGTTTCAGCATGGTTCTTCACTAATAAAGTCAACTCAGCTTCATAACTTGCTTTGTTGTCATTGATTACTTTTTTGGTTTTTGACAGTAACTGGCCAAAGTCTTTTTTGTCGGTGGCAACCTTACGTATTTCCTCAACAATCTTAGCATCTAGAGTGTTGCCGTTGCAGTTTTTCATACTACAGACAGTACCATGACTGCGCTCTTTGGTGGAGCACATATAGGTGTAAATCAACTCCCCATTAGCATTAGTGCGACCAGTCAGTTTCGGGCGCATATAGTCACCGCACTCGCCACAACGCAGAAGGCCGGACAAAAGCGCCACATTGCTGCGCGGTTTGCGATAGCTCTTGGATTTGTTCACGTCCAGCATAGACTGTACTCGTACCCAGTTTGCACCGGAGATAATGCCGGGATGTTTCCCCACTGCCACAATCCAATCTTCCATCGGGCGAATCTGAGTAGCCTTGCCAGGGCGTTGGAGCGTGCGGTTGTAGGCCATAATACCGTGCTCACCGTCAAACTCTGATGGCTCAGCAAAAAGGTCTACGTTGTTCTCCTTGAGATACTGATACGCCGTATCGTCAGCAATCATATAAACCGGATTTGTCAGAATACCCCGGATGGCAAAGCGTGTGAACTGCTTGCCGCGCTTTGTGACACAGCGGTGCTCTAATAAGTACTGGTCAGTTTTACTGAGGGAGCCACTTTCCGTGAACACAGAAAAAATTGTCTTTACCAGCTGAATCTCCTCCGGAATAGGTTCGAGCTTACAAGCTTTTTTAACCTTGCCATCTACTGTTACGCTGGACAAGCTTTCCGAAGCGTAGCCAGTTGGTGTCGTCCCGCCCAGCCAGCGTCCGGTCTTGGACAGCTCATGCATGTTGTCGCGGATACGCTCGGCTATGGTTTCTCGCTCCAGCTGGGAGAACACTGACGCGATATACATCATTGCACGCCCCATTGGAGAGGACGTGTCGAACTGTTCCCGGATGGAAATGAAGTCAATGTGCCGGTCACCCAGATCCTCGATGAGCTTTGCAAAGTCACCAATATTGCGGCTGATACGGTCAAGGCGATAGACGACAATAGCAGCGAACTCAATCTTCTGGGAATCCTTCATCATCTGCTTGAACTGCGGACGCTCCAGATTGCCGCCGGAAAACCCCTCGTCCTCATATACAAGCGCATGCTCCGCCTCGTCTTCGCCAAAGTGCATTGCAATATATTGGCGGCACAGCTCAATCTGGTTCTCAATACTTTCACCTTTCCCGGTAAATTTGGATTTGCGGGAATAGATGACGTATTGCTTCACCTGCGGCTGGTCTGTTGTTTTCATAGCAACACCTCGCATTACATTGTTAGGTTGTTAGATATATTGTAACGGATTGGAACCCATTTGAAAAGGTGCAAATGAGATTTTTTGAAAAGTTCTCCAAAGAACGTTATACCCCTTTATACCCCTTTCAAAAGGGTATAAAGGGGTATAACGTATTCTCACTGCCAGTTTCGTTTCAGGACTTCACTTTTGAGATACAGCGTGCTCTTTTCCGATGTTTTGATTGGATGCAGCTTCCCGCGTTTCGTCAGGTCAATGATATTCTGCCGGGAGCAGCCCAATATCTCCGCCGCCTCCGCTGCATTGATAACTCTGTGCGTGGCAAAGTTCCGGAAATCCTCAATAGTCAGCGGAACGCTTTTGCCTATCCGGTAGAGCATCGCATCCGAGACGGTCATGTTCACATCCCATGCAACGCCATATCCGCCCGTCTGCATCTGCACATGCTGAAAATAGTCCGGCTTCTTGAGAAGAATCTGAAATGCTCTTGTCTTTTCAAAATGCTTCTGCAAATCGCACTTCTTCACTACGCCATCCCGGAAAAATACCAGCAGGCAATGGTTCTCCAGCGGCAGCACATCTTCAATTCTCTTTGAGAACCGCCGCGTAATTTCTTCCGGAAGCTCCTTCTCGTTAATGGGAACAAGGTAGTAATCATCCTGTGCGCATCGCCCCATTGCCAGCATCAGAAGCTCGTACTCATCATATTCCTTCAGATGATTGTCGCGCAGAATCTCACCGATGTTCTGGCGGTCGATCGGAACGATCCGCTGCTGAACCCAGATCTTGCTCCAATAGGAATTGACTGTGGTTTCCCCACGCTTCACAAAGGAGTCCAGCAACAGCGGCGTTTCCCATGCATCCGCATTTTCAGGCAGCTCAATATAGAACTGCTTTTCCCGCCCGTAATACAGGAGGTACGCCAGATCCTTCTGCTCCTGCACCGATTCATCTCGAATTGCATAAATCTTCATATGCGCACCACCTTTTCCAGATCATTTCCCATACGCCTTCAGAAAAGGCCCACCAGTTTCGATAGAATTACGGTGGACAGACCATGACAAATGGGGCAACTCCTGTTTTTCCTTCATAAGCTACATATGTACATTCTCCCCCATTATCTTAATTCACTACTTGTCATACGTCAAGCTATATTGTGAAAAGCCGCCGCCCTGATTTCACTCAGGACGGCGGCTTAAACTTGTTTATAGCAAATCGGATAAACAAGTTGATACTATTGCTTAGAACGTAAATGTTCAACTACTGCATCGATAAGCTCCAACTTTTGTTCCGTGGAACAGGGCAACTTCTGCACTATCTTTAGTGCTTGTTCCGCATGGAACTTGGTCAGTTCCTTGCTGAGTTTCGCCTTTCCTTCCGGCGTGGTCGGCATAATCAAAAAGACTTCCATATCTATTGTTCCTTTCAGCAAATTATGTGTGAGCTGTAGCAAATTGCTGTAGCTCTCGTTCGTTACCCTCAAATCTCCGAGTGTTTTACGGCTCCGACTTTTCAACAACAAAAAGCGGAAATAGGTCATAGTTTCCATCCTTATCAGAACTCAAATTGAGCTCAGATAGAACCTGCACCTGAACCTCAGGTTTAAGATCACAAATATATATTTCAACGCTCATGTGTCATCCTCCATATATGACTTTGCAAATTAATGGAGAGAGCTGCAGCAACTCGCTGCAGCTCTCAAATCATTTGTCTCGGAAAAGGTGCTTGTAAAGGTCATCCACGCCCTTTTGCTTTTGCGTCCAGGTAATCGGTGCCATTTCAAAACCGGCAGCCGCCCCCATCTCAATATATCGGTCGCGTGCTTTCCGAACTTCCTCTTTGACCTGATAATCCGAATCAACCATGACGTTGATCCTCTTCACGCCAATGGAGTCTAGTTCTTCAAGGGCTCGTTCGTACTGAGAATAACTCGGTATGCCTGTAAGGCCCACGAAACCACACTCATAAGGTGAACCCTGCGCAAAGCTGTAGGCAAGGTCGGATTTCATGACTCCCTCTGTAAGGCAAACCACTTCATCGCCTACATGAACGCCGACATAATGCGGACAGCACTTCGACTGTGTTCCGTAGTACTGGTCAACACTCGTCAGGTTATAGAATTTCTGGTTGTAGACCTTATCAAGCCGAACCTGAATGGCTTCAATTTGGCCGAGCAGGTTTCGGTCGGGTAGCATGATTCCTGAGCCTCGGATATCCAATACCCATTGGCCAGAGTCCTTCTGACAGTAAAATCCGGGAACCCCATCAAGAATGCAGCCACGCTCCAACAGCTCTGTAACAATCCGTTTCAAACGTGTTGTGGGTGTCGTTCGATAGCATAGCCGCTCCATCTCCTCTGATTTTAGCCCGCGCTCTTTCAAAGCGGATTGATGTGTTGGGCATAGAGTCAATAATGAGAGAAGATTGGAATAAGTATTATCCCGCACCTCAGCTGAGGCAATTGGGAGTTCTACCGTTTCTATGGGGCGAGACTTCCGCTTATATTTGTGTACTGGTTCACTCCCATCTGGCCCGAATATCTTGCAGAGTTCTTCGTAAGCCGTATGGAGATTGACATCACAGTACTCTGCATAAAGATGGAGGATGCCTCCACCTTTACCACAGCGATTACACCGAAACACATTATCGCGGATCTTGACATTCATATGAGCTTTCCGATCTGCACAGAATGGACACCTGCAATGCAGTTGAGTCCCGGTATCTCGTATGACTTCGATACCAAGAAGATCAACCACTTGCTCAATATCACATGGCAGATCAGGTATTCTGCCCATCTAAACCACCTCCCTTAGCTAGGGGAAGAATCAGCTGGCCATCTGGCCTACCGTTTCCAAAAGCTTTGTAGCCCCTGCTTTCAGTGCGAGATTATGGCCGGAATAGTTCTTCACATACCACGCGAGGTCACCTGGGCTCTTCATAGCGATTTCGCCAAGAGACCAGCCACTAAAGCGGCCAAAATCAACCTTGACGGCTTTCGCCTGTTCAATGGTCATGACACGCAAGTACTCATCCAGCGTTTTGGGGGGCTCCGGAGCAGGAGCATGAGACTGCTGCACAGGAGGCTGAACCTGCTGCTGAGCAGGCTGGGTAGATTTAGGCGCTGTCGCCGTCTGAGAGAAGACTGGAGGATCCGCTGTCGGTTGAGCGGTAAAACTCGCCACGACACTACCAGGGTGTCCTGCATCTTCATCAGGAGGCATCTTGATTGGGGCATCCGCGATAATACCGGCCAGCGCATCACCATTCATACAGAACTGCGTACCATAACCTGCATCAGCCAAAGCGCGGCCCTTTGCGACTGTTTCGGCGATCTCCAAGAAGCGATCGCCAAAGCGGTCTTCCGTTGAGAAACGCTGAGAATACGCCTTCCCAATGAACTGGTCAGCTGGGTCAGCCTTATCGGCATAGATCCTGCAGCATACGATTGCATTCTTCTCATCAACTCGGATAAGCTCCGGGTCGATCTTTCCATTCGGATGGTGCAGGCGGAACCAAAGAAGGCGATATTTGACATCAAGGTAGAGATCGTTTTCGCCTTCCTCACCCACGGTAGTACGCACGAAATCAGCGGGGTTAAAACCATCGACAGCGTTGATGGCAGGGATCACATTAGAGTTCGATTCACTCATGGTAATTGTCCTTTCACAATAAATGTAGAAACGAGGCAGCTTTTGACCACCCCGTTTCCCAAATAATCACGCTACTCGCCGACTCAGCTCGCGGTTATAATAAGCCACGATTCGATCCGCGAGCACCGTATTTCTTTGACCCACATCGCATTTATGGATCGCAACAAAGACTGCCTGCTTTTGCCCAATCAGGATGACCTTTGCCTTGGCTCTGGTCACAGCAGTATAGAGCAAGTTTCGCCGCAGCATGATATAGTGCTCTTTCAAAAGAGGGACAATGATGACAGGATACTCTTGCCCTTGGCTCTTATGAATGGTCGTACAGTAGGAGAACTCCAAATCCTCCAGCATTTCCTGCGTGTACTGTAGTGTCCTTCCATCCAAAAGTCTCACGCATGTGATCGTCTCATCATCCTCTTTCTTCATGTCGGTTATGACGCCGACATCGCCATTTGACACATTGATTCGATTTGCCGTTTGCATAATGCGGTCACCAACTCGAAATACTCGACTGCCGCACTTAACCTCTTTCTTCAAGTTGTTCGGCGGGTTGACAAGGTCCCGGATGGTCTCATTCAACGCATTTGCCGCAACCGCACCTCGCTTGCGGAGAGGTGAGAGAATCTGCACATCCTCAATACCATGCAAAGAAACTTCCCGCAGATAGTTCTTGATGACCAACTGCGCAGCCTCTTCCGAGTTCTGGACTTCCAAAAACTGAAAGTCATCCCCGAACTGAAGATGTGTGTCGTTGTGGTTGATGGCATAGGCGTTTGTGATGATACGGCTATTAGATGCCTGGCGGAAAACAGTCTCTAAGACTGCCGTAGGAACCTTTTCACTTCGAATCATCTCTCGCAGCACATTACCCGCGCCAACAGATGGGAGCTGGTCAGCATCACCGACAATAATCAGCTGAGCGCCCGACTTGATACGATCAAGGAGGATATACGCAAGGCGCATGTCCACCATTGAAAACTCATCAACGACTACCAAGTCTGCTGATAGTAACTCTTTGTCGTTCAGCGGGCTGTCTTCATCCGTCACAAGGCCAAGCGCCGAGTGAAGTGTAGATGCGTGCATTCCTGTCTGTTCTGCCATGCGCCGACTGGCACGGCCAGTAGGTGCAGCCAAGAGGACTTCATTCGCAGGGAACGCAGCTTTATAGATATCCAGTATGAATCGTAGTGTTGTGGTCTTTCCGCTGCCGGGGCCTCCGGTCATGATGGAGATCGGATGCGAGAGGCACAGCTTCACAGCATTACGTTGCGAAGGAGCCAGTCTTTGATGCAAGGTCCTCTCCGCATTGTCGATTTTGCTGTCCAGATCGTCGATCTTTGTAAAGCCCTCTTGGAGTATCATGGACACAATGCGCTTAGCTGACTTAACTTCGCACATGCGCTCGTAACTCAGGTATACACGGCTTCCCTCAACATAGATACGGGATTCCACACGTTCATTTGAGATCGCTTGGCGGATTTCCTCTTCGGAAACCACTTCATCATCGCAGCCCATATTGAGAAGCTCATAGCACTGGCCAACCGTCTCATCAACGGATAGAAAAAGATGCCCAGATACGCGTGCCTCATCCAGCACATAGTTGATCGCGCCGGAGTATCGCAAAGGGTGCTTCAAGCTGACTTTTGTTTTACGGGCAACGGAATCGACTGTCATGAAGCCAAAGCCTTTGATCTTACAGAGTTGGAATGGATCCGTCTTCACGATTCTCAGGCTGTTATCTCCGAACTCTTCTCGGATCATCGCAACCTTTTTCATCGAAACACCGAAAGGCGCCAAGTATATCATGAGATCACTCAAGGCTTTCGTTTCCCCGTAGGATTTGATGATAGCCTTGAGTTTTTTCTGGGCAATCCCCTTGACGCTAAGCAGCTTGTCCGGCTCTTTCTCCAGAACCTCCATTGTCTTATCGCCAAAGCGAGCAACAATGGCCTTTGCGGTCTCAGGGCCAATTCCCTTGATGATACCGCTGCTCAGGTAAGCAAGGATGCCGGCTTGATCTCTCGGCACGACTTCCTTACACATTGAAACCGACAGCTGTAAACCGTGTTTGGAATTCTCCCATGTGCCATCCAGTTCCACTTCCACGGCATCTGTAGCAATCAGATGATAGCCAATTGCCGTGAAATGAATCTTGTCGTCATGGTAGTAAGACCGATTACGGGCTTCCTTTGGAACAGATTCATCAGAAGTACTGTAGGCAAAAATGCAGAAGCCCTTATCGGACTTAAAGATGGTTCTTTCATATCGACATAGCATTTGATCACTCCTTATGCGATGGCCGATTTGACCACCTTAAAGATTCTTGATTCCGTCTGATCCACAAACTCATCATAGATATCAGGATACTGAGCTCGCAGAGCGGATAAACGGTCCTTTGATATTCCTTCCCGATACAGAGGATTGTAGGATACTTTGAAACACTCGCCGCCCTGTTCACAGGTTCCTTTGCACGCGGTACCCATCTCTTCGACGATGGGAGCATAGAGGGATTTGATGCGAGTCTCAAGTGCTTTTACCTGAGCATCTAAAGCTCTCTTTTCCTCTTTGAGTGCCAGGATTTCCTTGAGGTTCACCACAAACTTGCGGTCAAGATCCACGGTCGGTTCGGACTTGTCAGCAGGGCCGAAATAGCGACGGAGCGACTCCAGAACCGCATCTGGCTTTTCGACCAGAGGCGGCTCCACACGAGCCATGACGTGATTATTCCAGAATGCCGCCAACTCCATGATCGTGTTCTCTTCTTCCTCGAGGTCACGCTCAATCTTTTGCCATACGAAGTCGTTCTCATTATTTGAGAACAGGCAGGCAATGAAGGCAACATCGATATTCATCACCGACATGTAGTGCCGAACCTGCAATTCATAGTGGCGAGGGACTGCGCCGTTCGCCCACTTGAATTGCATGTCATAG
>FR890825.1 GCA_000436875.1 Oscillibacter sp. CAG:155
TGGGAGGCAAAGGCCATCTCCATATCCAGCTGGTAGAACTCACCGGGGGAGCGGTCCGCCCGGGCGTCCTCGTCCCGGAAGCAGGGGGCGATCTGGAAGTAGCGGTCGAAGCCGGAGGGCATCAGCAGCTGCTTGAACTGCTGGGGAGCCTGGGGCAGGGCGTAGAACTTGCCGGGGTGGTTCCGGGCGGGCACCAGGTAGTCCCGGGCGCCCTCGGGGGAGGAGGCGGTCAGGATGGGGGTGGTGATCTCCAGGAAGCCGTGGGCCGTCATGGCCTGCCGCAGGGCGGCCACCACGTTGCAGCGCAGGATGATGTTCTTCTTGACGGCGGGGTTGCGAAGGTCCAGATAGCGGTACTTGAGCCGCTGGGCCTCGTCGGCCTCCCGGCTGCGGTTGATCTGGAAGGGCAGCTCGTTGTGGCGGCAGCGGCCCAGGACCTCGATCTTCTCGGGGACCACTTCGATCTCACCGGTGGGGATTTTGGTGTTCTTGCTGGCCCGCTCCCGGACAGTGCCTGCCACGGAGATGGTGGATTCCTTGGTGATGGCCTTGAGCTCCTTGACCATCTCGGGGGTCTCCGCCACCACCTGGGTGGTGCCGTAGAAGTCCCGAACCACGGCGAAGGCCAGCTCGGCGCCCACTTCCCGGACGTTTTCCAGCCAGCCGCAGATCTGCACGGACTTGCCGGCGTCAGAGAGGCGCAGCTCCCCGCAGGTATGGGTACGGTTTTGCATCATGATGGTTGTTCCTTTCTGTTTTTCAATTTGAACGGTTCTGCAAATTTAAACATAGACAAAGGGGGAGTGCAGCAGCCGCTGCTGGGCGGCATAGAGATCCAGATCCGCCAGAGCGGGGGAGAGGACGGCCTCTTCCCGGGTGGGCTTCACCGCCTCCAGTGCCGCAAGGAAACGGCTCTCCGCGGAAAGACAGTTCTCCGGACTGCCGGCGGTCCCGGCGGGGGTTTCACAGTCGGATGCATAGAGATCATAGAGCTTTTGGTGCAGGAGCTCATGACGAGCCTCCCACCGCCATCCCTCCGGGTTCATCCCCTCATAGCCGTTGGAAATGGAGACCGTACCGGCGGCCAATTCCTCCTCGGTGACAGAGACGCCCCGCTGGGCTGCCAGACGGTCCACCGCAAGGTCCTCCAGGATCTCATTCACGGCGATCTCCCGGGCGGCGGTGAGGGTGTGATCCTCGGGGTCATCGTAAGCCGCCTGCCGCAGCGCCAGGCACAGTTCCTGGGACAGCTGCTCCATGGTGACGGTCTGATCGTCCACGGTCAGGGCCACAGCGGTGCCGTCTACTCCCAGCACCTCCGTACAAAGGTCAAAGACCGGCAGCTGGAAGCGCAGCCGCAGGTCCGGGTCGATGACACGGGCCAGCATGGCGGCCGCCTGCCCCCGGGTCAGCGTGCCCTGCGGGTCAAAGGACCCCCATCGGTCCACGCCGTTCAGGATGCCCGCCTGATACAGATCCAGAATGGGCGTCTCGCCGAAGCCAACGTCCTCCATGTGTGCGTCGCTGAAATCCGGCAGCTTGGATACCTCGTTGATGGTGGGCAGGTCCTCTACCGGAGTGGACCAGAGGATCTGATAGGCAAAGGTGATGCGGTTGGACACATTACCGGCCAATTCCGCAAAATCCTCCGGCGCTTTCGTGGAGTTTTTCTCCACGGTCAGATAATACCGGGCGGCAGGCAGCCACCAGGCCTCCCCCGGTGCCGCCGCCTCCACGGTGTCGCCGTGGAGCAGGGCGTGGAGCCGGGTGCCGATCACCAGCCGCTGAGCTTCGGTCAGCGTTCCGTCGGGGTCGAAGGCATCCCGGGAGACGCCGTTCATCAGACCGGCCTCATACACGGTCTCCACATAGTCCTGGCACCAGCTGCCCGCCGTGTCCGCGAAAGCGGGGGCCTCCCGGACTTTGGGGACCAGCCAGGTCCCTTCCGCCGCATAGGCGGAGCCGGCGGTAAGGGCCAGCGCACAGATCAGGGCCAGTACGGTCCGGCACGGTTTTTTCACAAGGTCATTTCCCCTTTCGGCCTTTCCGGGGGATGCTTGTCCTGGCGGAAAGACTGCTGATAAAATACAAATCGAACTATCGAGATGAAACAATACAAATGGGAATCGAATTTTTATCAGAAATAGCCGCCCCAGTAGGGGAGGGAAGCCACACGGGCGTCGATGTCGGTGCGGTTCACCGTCTCCCAGGCGGGGGCGTAGGTGACGTCAGGCAGCCGGTCCGCAGGCAGGGAGCCCTGGGCCTTTACGATCTGGTTCTCCAGGAGCCTATGTTCCTCGGTCCAGGTCTGGCCTTGGGCGGTGAGGCCCCGGTAGCCGGTTTGATAGACGGTGGTGCAGGCGGGGAGTTCCATATCCAGCTCCCGGGCCAACGTCTCGCAGAGGACGTAGCCGCGCAGGGTGTCCACCGCCTCGTCGGTAGTGGTGCGGCCGCTCATCTCCAGGGACCAGGAGGCAAAATGGGAGTGGTTATAGGAACTGCAGATACTCACCAGGGTGGGGGCAAGCTGCTCGGCGGTGATGTCCTGGCCGCCGATGGTCATGAGCACCGTCTCCGGCTCCGTGCCCAGCAGGTCCCGGCACACGTCCAGGGACTTGAGATCCAGGGTCAGCCGCTCACTGGGAGCCACCAGCCGGGCCAGCATGGCGGCGGCCGCCGCCCGGGTCAGGGCCGCGTGCTCCTCCAGGGTACCGTACGCGTCCTTACCGCTGAGGACGCCCCAGCGGTAAAAGGCCATGATGTCCGCTTCCTGGCAGTCCGGCACGGCGGTGACGGTGTTGATCTCCGGCAGCGTGGTGCCGGTGTCTTTCAGCACGGCGGAAAGCAGCGTCAAAAACTCACCCCGGGTGCAGCTGCCGGTGGGGGTCTGGGTCATGGCGGCATAGTCCTCGCTGGATGCCAGGGCGGGGATCTCCTGGCGCAGATACCCGTCATAAGGGGTCCACCAGTCGGCACCGGTGAGGGAGATGGGCTCAAAGTAGTCCAGAGTCCCGCCGGAGAGCAGTCGGTGGAATCGGGCGGAGATCACGATGATCTGGGCGTGGGTCAGTCCCGACTGGGGCAGGAAATGGCGGCTGTCCACGCCGTCCATCAGACCCGCCTTGCAGCAGATGTCCGCCGCCTCCTCGCAGATGGTGCCGGCGGTGTCGGTAAATGCGGCGTAGTCCCGCATCCGGGGAATCAGCCAGTCGTCTCCCTCCGCAGCAGAGGCAAAGGGAAGGGTGGAGAGCAGCATGACCAGAGTCAGACACAGAGTCAACAAACGCTTATGTTTCATCTTGCACCTCCAAATCAAGTACGATACGTATTTAACGGACAAAATACTACGAACTGGAATGAGCTGGAAGGCTTATCGGAACAGCAAAAACGCTGCGTCTGCCGCCAGCAGTACCAGAAGCAGCCGAATGACGACGGAAAAAACAGCGGGGGGCAGGCGGTCGGCCAGGCGCTCCAGCAGAGGCTGGAGGCCGTAAAACAGGATCATTCCGCCGATGCCGAAGCGGATGCTGGGGTTCAGGGCGATCCGGCCCTGGAAGTTGAAGGCAAAGCGGTGGTAGTCCCACATCCAGCCGCCGGTGGTCCACTCCATGATGTAGCTGCCGATGAGCTCCACCACAGTGGTGATGGCCACAATGGCCACAAACAGTACCACCGGCGTGATGGGCACAGGGCCCAGGCGGATGGACCTCTTTTTCAGACCCTGGAGGGAGAGCAGCAGGATCAGCGCCCCCACGCCGTAGATGACGCAGTAGGGGCCGAACAGCACGCCCCGGTTGGAGTATCCCCAGCGGTAGATCACCACTTCCAGAAAGACTTCGTAGATCCATCCGATGATGGAGTAGAGCATGAAGTAGAAAAAGTAACGGGAGAGTTTTTCTTTCATCGATGGGCCCATAGGCAGCTCCTTTTCAAAATGTTCCCGGGGCCGGACGGCCAGGGATGGGGCTTACGCAGTCGGGGCGGCCGAAGTTCGGAAAAATTCAGGCACGGCCCCGTACGGGGTCTGATCGGTGATGGAACCGGCAGCGGTCCGGGACCGCTGCGTCGGCAGCTTTCCGCTGGGAAAGGGATGGGGACAATTCGTCAGGAATGCGTTTCCACCGGCGTGGCCACGTCCCAGAGCTGGGCGCACAGGTCCTGTCCAATGTCCTTGCCGTCCTCCATGACCAGGGGCAGGGAGATGTCATGGTCAAAGTCCCGGTACTCCCACTCGTCCACCCAGAATCCCACGTAGCCATAGACCTGTTCGCCGTCAGCGCCGGGCTGGCTCAGGGTGATCATCAGGTGCTGGAAGTCCCCGTCCTCCACCTCCTTGGAGGTGGTTCCCCACGACGGCAGAAAGGAGAGGGCGCTGGTGATGAGGTTGGTGGGGGGACGGCGGAACTGCAGCTCCTCCAGCTGGGCCAGCAGCTCTTCAAAGCCCTCGTCCCCGGCGGAGAGGTTCAGATCCCGCTGTTGGAGGTCCATGTCCTTGTCCCGGCGGATGACGCCGATGGAGATGTTATCCGGCTCTGTGACGCCGGTGATGGTCTCCATGTCCAGGGGCCGCTTGTACCACTGACCGAAGAGCAGCAATGCCACCAGCACCACCATCAGGGCGATGTAGAGGACTTTTTTCCGGTCCATGGAGCAGCACCTCCTCCCTCAGCCCAGGATGACGGAGCCCTTTTCCCGCTCCGCCAGACCGGCCTTGATGCGGTAGATGGTGGCGGCAGGCTCCAGCTTGGTCTGCTCACCGGTGCTCAGGTCCTTGCAGGCCACCACACCGGCATTGATCTCGTCCTCTCCCAGGAAGATGACGTAGGGGATGTGGAGCTTGTCGGCGTAGGAGATCTTCTGCTTGAACTTCTTGTCCTCGCAGTGGAGCTGAGTGCGGATGCCGTTTTCCCGCAGGGCCGTGGCCAGGGAGATGGCGGGGGAGAGGTCCTCCGTCATGGGCAGGATCAGCACGTCCGCCGGGGCGGTGGGCAGGTCCGGGTTTAGCATGCCCTGCTCGCCCAGCACGTAGAAGAGGCGGGTCAGGCCGATGGAGATGCCGGCGCCGGGCAGCTGGCGGTCGGTGTAGAACTCCGCCAGGTTGTCATATCGTCCGCCGGAGCAGACGGAGCCGATCTCCGGGTGGTCCAGCAGCGTGGTCTCGTAGACGGTGCCGGTGTAGTAGTCCAGACCCCGGGCAATGGAGAGGTCTACGGCGAAGTTCTCCGCCGGAACGCCGAAGTCAGCAAGGTAGCGCACCACGGTTCTGAGCTCCTCCAGGCCCGTGTCAAAGGTCTCATTGCGGCCCTGATAGCCCTCCAGGGCGGAGAGAACCTCCTCGTTGCTGCCGGAGATGGCGATGAACCGCAGGATCTCATCCGCCTTCTCCGCGGGGATGGAGAAGTCCTCCACCAGGATGGTCTTGACTTTCTCGGGGCCGATCTTGTCCAGCTTGTCCACCGTGCGCATCACATCGGCGGACTGCTCACTCAGCCCCAGGCTGGCATAAAAGCCGTTGAGGATTTTCCGGTTGTTCACCCGGATCTGGAACCGCTTCAGGCCCAGCGTGGAGAAGGTCTTGTAGATGATGGAGGGGATCTCCGCCTCATTGATGATGGAGAGCTTGCCGTCGCCGATGATGTCGATGTCCGCCTGATAGAACTCCCGGAAACGGCCCCGCTGGGCCCGTTCACCCCGGTAGACCTTGCCGATCTGGTAACGACGGAAGGGGAAGGAGAGGTCGTTGTAGTGCAATGCCACGTACTTGGCCAGAGGCACCGTCAGGTCAAAGCGCAGGCTCAGGTCGCTGTCGCCCTTCTGAAAGCGGTAGATCTGCTTTTCCGTCTCGCCGCCGGCCTTGGCCAGCAGCACGTCGCTGGACTCGATGACGGGGGTATCCAGGGGGGTGAAGCCGTAGAGGGAATAGGTGCGCCGGAGGATCTCCATGATGCGCTCCATCTGCTGCTGGGGTGCCGGCAGCAGTTCCATAAAGCCGGACAGCGTCCGGGGGGTCATTTTTGCCATGATGACAACTCCTTTTGATGATGTTGAAAAGCGGTGGAATGGGAAAAAAGATGCTCCCGTCCCAGGCGATTGGGACGAGAGCAGGATTCTGCTTCGTGGTGCCACCCAAATTCAAGACCCTGACAGGGTCTCCTTTGGCCTCCGGGGGTACGGGGAGGATGCCGTGGGCGTTTCCGCCCCCGCTCCGCCGCTGTCCTTCCCTCACACCGGCCGGGGCGCTCTCAGCGGGCGCGTCCCTCTCTGTGGGGCCGGGAACTGTGAAGTACTGCTGCGGCATCTGCGCGGAAATCCAGAGAAATTGTATCCAATTCCCCGGGAAAAGTCAAGCGATAGGCCGGTTGGAAGCAGGGTTGACGATGAGCCGCCAGTCCAGATCGCCCCGGGCCAGGCCCAGCACCAGGACCTCTGCCGTGGCGATGTTGCTGGCAAAGGGAATGTTGTTCTGGTCGCACAGCCGGGAGATGTAGGCCACGTCTCCGGCCATGGCCTCATTGCTGGGATCGTTGAAAAACAGCACCAGGTCAAATTCGTTATAGGCAATGCGGGCGCCGATCTGCTGGCTGCCGCCGTGAGCGTAGGAGAGGAAGCAGTGTACCTGCAGGCCGGTGGCCTCGGCGACCATGTGGCCGGTGGTGTTGGTGGCGTAAATATGGTGACGGGATAAAATGCCAGCGTAAGCGGTGCAGAACTGGACCATCAGATCTTTCTTGTTGTCGTGGGACATGAGCGCAATATTCATCGAGGACAGGCTCCTTTCTATCTGATTCGCAGCAGGGGGACCCGTTCCCCCCGGATGCGTCTTGCAATATTTCGGTAGGCCGCGGCGGAGAGCTGATTTTCCACCAGCGGAACGGGAATGCCCCGGTTGAGGCACAATGGCAGGGCGTCATCCTCCGGTACGACGCCCAGCAGGGGGAGCCCCGCTTTGTCAATGGCGTCGTCGATGGTGGTGTGGAGCTGACGCAGCAGTTTTTTGCGCACCCGGTTTACCACCAGATGGAGCCTTCCGGCGGGGAAATGGTTCAATACCATCACGGTATGCTGGGCGTCCCGCAGGGAAGAGGCGTCCGTACAGGTGACCACCACGCAGCGGTCTGCGCCGCAGGTAGCCAGGCGGAAACCGGTGCCAAGGCCCGCCGGTGCGTCCAGCAGGCAGAAATCAAATCGGTGACGGACCTCCTGCAGCAGGGAGATCATCTGGGTCTCCGTTACCGGGCGGCCCCGGTTGGAAACCGGCGCGGTGAGAAGATACAGACCCGATACCTTGGGATGCTCCACTACGGCGGCGGAGAGGGAACAGCGTCCCTGGGCCACATCGGAGAAATCCATCAGCGCCCGGTCGGAAAGACCCAGCGCCAGGTCCAGATTCCGCAGTCCGATGTCGCAGTCCAGACACAGCACCCGCCGCCCGCTCTGAGCCAGGGCGGTGCCCACGCCGGAGACGAAGGAGGTCTTTCCCGTGCCGCCCTTGCCGGAGACGACGGCGATGCACGTGCCGCGGAATGCCATGGAAACCCCTCCTCCTTTTCAATGCTAGTTCTATTGTTCCATTATAACGGATTCTTTTTGATTTTTGCAAATAATCTGGGGTATTTTTTCGGCGTTTCCCGAATTTTTTTCACCAGCACCAGCCGGTGGCGCACATCGGTGCCGGGAATCTCGTAATCCCGGATCTGCGCCGTCTCGCCGCCCAGGGTCCGCAGGGCGGTTTCCGCGGCGGATAGCTCCTGGTCGGAGTCCACGGATTTCATGGCCAGGAAGGACCCGCCCACCTTCACCAGCGGCAGGCACAGCTCCGCCAGTACTGGCAAAGACGCCACCGCCCGGGACACGGCCAGATCATAGCCTCCCCGGTGCTGCGCGGCAAATTCCTCCGCCCGGCCATGGATGCAGGCCACATCCGTGAGGCCCAGCTCATCGCAGACCGTCTGCAGGAAGTTCACCCGTTTGCCGAGAGAATCCAGCAGGGTCAGACGGATGGAGGGCTCCACCAGCCGCAGCGGCATACCGGGGAATCCCGCCCCGGTGCCCACATCCACCACGGATTTGCCCCGGAAGTCCGCTAGGGTCAGCAGGGCGGCGCAGTCCAGAAAGTGCAGGGTGGCCACGTCGCCAGGGTCCGTGATGGCGGTGAGATTCATGACCTTGTTGGTCTCCAGCAGCAGCTCCGCGTACCGCTGCAGCTGGGGGATGGCGTCCGTGGGAAGGCCCAGGGTCTCCAGACCCTGCCGCAATATGGGTTCCATCTGCTCCATTATGCACGCTCCTTCAAAAGATCCCGGATCTCCTCCAGCAGCACTTCCTCCCGGGAGGGCTGGGGCGGGGGAGGCGGGGCCTCCTCCTTTTTCCGGTGCAGGCGGTTGACGGCCTTTACCAGGCAGAACACCGCAAAGGCCATGATGAGAAAGTTCAAAACGGCGTTGATGAAGTTGCCCAGCATTAAGGCACCGCCGCCGGGCAGCTGGAAGCTGAGGCCGGAAAGGGCCTCGTTGCCGCCTGCAAAGATTCCCAGGATGGGATTGATGATGTCGTTCACCAGGGAGTTGGTGATGGCGCTGAAAGCGCCGCCGATGATGACGCCCACCGCCAGATCCAGAACATTGCCACGGGCAATGAATTTTTTGAATTCGGTGATGAAGCCTTTGGTTTTGGACATAGATCGAGTCCCTTTCACGTGGTTTGAGATTGCGGTGTCACCCGCAGCTGGGGGGAGAGGAGACGGGCCAGGATCACGGCAAACTGTGCCCGGGTCAGGGGGGATTTTCCGTCAAAATTACCTGCCGCATCCACGCCGGTGAAAACGCCGGCCTGATAGAGTCGGGTCACATCCGCCCGGTCCGTATCTGCCGGGACGGCATCACTGAGGGCGGGAAGCAGGTCGTCTCCCGCAATCAGAGACATGGCAGCGGCCGCATCGAACCGGGTGGCATCCTCCGTCAGAGTATCGGGGAGGGCGGCATCCATGGCGCCGGGCAGCCCCCGGAGATAGCAGTCCGCGCCCCAGTACCAGGCGTCGGCGCTGGCGCCGTCGCTGTCGGAATAGGTGTTGATCCGCACCATGGGATCGTGGGCGGCGTAGTTTGCCGCATCGATGTGGTAGCGGTACATATAAAAGAGAGGGTCAAAGCTGTTGGACCGGTCCAGGTTGGCCTGGACGGAAAATGTCCCGTCCACCGTCAGCGTCAGCGTGGCGGGAACCTTCTCCGGGAGATTCTCCCCCACCAGAGTGACGATATAGTCGCCCCGGGGCAGCTCCGTGCCGCCCAGGCCGCTGGCAGCGACCTGGACAAAGGAGGACGCATCATAGGCGGTGCCGTCCGGCAGGGTGATGGACACTGCACCGGTTCCGGCGGGGGCGGTGGAAAGGTCACCTTCCTCTCCCGCCAGACGCCACTTTACTCGGGCGGTGAGGACCTCCAGCTGGGCGGCGGTCAGGGTCTCCTGGGGAGAGAAGGTGGTCGCCGACGTGCCGTTGAGTACGCCGGTCTCGTAGCACAGTTTTACCGCGTCTGCGTACCATGCGCCTGCCGGAATATCAGCGAAGGCGGTATAGCTTCGCTCCGCCGGCAAAAGAGGGGCGGCTGTATCCGCTGCGGCGCAAGGGATTACGGAGATGGACAGGAATAGAGCCGATAAAACGGCGCAAAGGGTACGCTTCATAGGGTCCGCTCCTTTCTGTTGGCTGGAAATGGGTTTAACAAAACGTTGTATTTCATATAAAAAATACAAATTGTATAAACTAGACAAACAGCCGAAAAATTTCCCGTCTGCCGCAAGGGAAGGAAAGATTCCACAATTCCTGTTGATCGTCTTGCGAGGCGGGAAAGCAAAGGGGGAGCGAAAACGGTGCGAAGAGTCAAAAGAGGGTTTCTTCCGGGTCCTGAAGGGAAGAGGTCAGAAACTGGAAGAAGCCTTCCGCTCCGGCACCGTGGCCCACAGGGACCACGGTGCCGGAAAGAAAACGGAAGAATCTTTATTTCTTGTTGGGGATCAGCTTTTCCGTGCCGCCCATGTAGGGACGCAGGACTTCGGGGATCACCACGGTGCCGTCGGCCTGGAGGTTGTTCTCCAGGAAGGCAATCAGCATCCGGGGAGGTGCCACGCAGGTGTTGTTGAGGGTGTGGCACAGCTGCATCTTGCCGTTTTCATCCTTGTAGCGGATGCGCAGACGGCGGGCCTGGGCGTCGCCCAGGTTGGAGCAGGAGCAGACCTCGAAGAACTTCTGCTGACGGGGAGACCAGGCCTCGATGTCGCAGGACTTCACCTTCAGGTCGGCCAGGTCACCGGAGCAGCACTCCAGCTGCCGCACGGGAATGTTCATGCTGCGGAACAGCTCCACGGACATCTTCCACAGCTTCTCATACCACTCCTTGGAGTCCTCGGGCTTGCAGACCACGATCATCTCCTGCTTTTCAAACTGATGGATGCGGTAGACACCCCGCTCCTCGATGCCGTGGGCGCCCTTCTCCTTGCGGAAGCAGGGGGAGTAAGAGGTGAGGGTCTGGGGCAGGCTCTCAGCAGGGAGGATCTGGTCAATGAAGCGGCCGATCATGGAGTGCTCGCTGGTGCCGATGAGGTAGAGGTCCTCGCCCTCGATCTTGTACATCATGCCGTCCATATCGGTCTGGGACATTACGCCCTCCACCACATTGCCGTGGATCATGAAGGGAGGAATGCAGTAAGTGAAGCCCTTGCCGATCATAAAGTCACGGCCATAGGCCAGCACTGCCTCGTGGAGGCGGGCAATGTCGCCCAGCAGATAGTAGAAGCCGGAGCCGGAGACACGGCCGGCGGCGTCCAGATCAATGCCGTTGAAGGACTCCATAATATCCACGTGGTAGGGGATCTCGAAGTCGGGTACCTTGCATTCGCCGAACCGCTGGACTTCCACATTGTAGGAGTCATCGGGGCCCAGAGGCACGGAGTCGTCGATCATCTGGGGAATCACCAGCATCCGCTTGTGGAGCTCGGCGTCCAGCTCGGCCTCCTGCTTTTCCAGGGCCGCCAGGCGCTCTGCCTCATCGGTGACCTGCTTTTTGACGGCCTCGGCCTCTGCCAGCTTGGAGGGGTCCTTCTTGGCCTGGCCCATCAGCATGCCCACCTGCTTGGACAGCCGGTTCCGGTCGGAGCGGAGCTGGTCCGCCTCGGCAATGGTGGCGCGGCGCTTGCTGTCCAGCTCGATGACCTCGTCCACCAGAGGCAGCTTTTCATCCTGGAACTTCTTCTTGATGTTTTCCTTTACCGCCTCAGGGTTTTCTCGGATAAACTTTATATCCAGCATTTTTTTCACCTCATAAATAGTTTTGAATGGCATGTTTCACGTGAAACATGGGATCAATGATTTAAAACCGCTTCGTTCAGCTGCTCGAAGCGCTGTGCCGGGGATGTGACGTCATTGACGCTGTCGGTGGGGAGGTAGTCCTGCAGACCCTGCTCCGTCATGTTCTGCAGGGTTCTGCGGCAGGCGTCGTAATCGCCGGCGGAATACTGCTGCTGCAAGGTATAGAGCGCCAGAAGGGCATCCGCCTTCAGCTGAGCATCGTCTGCGGATTTCTGGGTATCGGCCAGCTGGGATTCCAGCTCTTCCTGGTTTTTCTCAGCGTCACTGAGCTGCTGCTGCAGGTCCAGGATCTGATCCTGGGTGTCCTGAATCTCCTGCATGGCAGAGACGGAATCCTGCAGCTCGCCCAAGACCTCACTGTTGCTGCGCTGATGCATGACAAAGGACAACGCCATCAGCAAAAACGCAACAATAAAGAGAATCATAATGTAAACCACCACCGGCTTTTTACCCTTGGGGGCGGTTTCCTGGGGGGCCGCAGCGGGGGTTTGATCCGCACCGCTGCTGCGCTTTTCCAATTTCATATTTGTATTCAGGTCCTTTCGGAAGTTACTTCCTTGGATTTATGCACCTGGAGAAGAGCTAACGCCTCCAACAGGTCGTTGAGATCGTCCATTCCGTAGTATTCCAATTCAATGCGGCCTTTTTTCCTGCCGCTCACAATTCGTACGCCCCGGCCAAGCCGGGAAGTCAGATCCCTCTGGGCTTCGGCGGCGTAGTCCACACGCTGGGGATCGGGTTCTTTTTCCGGTTTCTTTTCCGCTGACAGTTTTTTAGCCAGTGCCTCCGTCTGCCGGACGGACAGCCCGCCTGCCACCACGGCGTTGGCTGCGTTTTCCTGTAGGGCAGGGGAGAGGGGAAGAAGCGCTCGGGCATGACCGGCGGAGAGCTTGCCTTCCTCCACCAGCTGACGCACAGCGGGGGTCAGACTCAGTAGCCGCAGGGAATTGGTGACGGCGCTCCGGGATTTGCCTACTTGTCTTGCGGCCTCTTCCTGCGTCATGTGGTAGGTTTCGATCAAAGACTGAAAACCGGCGGCTTCCTCCATGGGATTCAGGTCTTCCCGCTGGAGGTTTTCGATCATAGCCAGCTCAGCGGCCTTGCGGTCGTCGGCTTCGATGACGATCACCGGCACTTCCTGCAATCCCGCAATGCGGGCGGCCCGCCAGCGGCGCTCGCCGGCAATGATCTGATAGTAGCCGGAGGCCAGTTTCCGCACAGTCAGAGGCTGGATAATGCCGTGTTCACGGATGGAGTCCGCCAGTTCCGCCAGGGAAGCCTCGTCAAAGGACTTCCGGGGCTGTGAGGAACAGCTCTCCACCTGTGAGATGGGCAGATACAAACTGCCCGTTGATTCTGCTTGCAACACATCGTCGCCCAACAGGGCGCCGAGTCCCCGGCCCAGGCCGGAGGGCTTTTTGGATGCCATGGAGATTCTCCTTTCCGGGAAATTCAGGCGGACTGCTTGTCCAGAAATTCCGCCGCAAACGCGGTATAAGCCTCGGCACCCCGGGAGGTCCGGTCATAGGACGTAATGGGCTTGCCGTGGCTGGGGGCCTCACTGAGGCGGACGTTCCGGGGAATGACGGTGGCATAGACCTTGCCGGGGAAGTAGTGTTTGACTTCCTCCGCCACCTGCAGCGCCAGATTTGTGCGCCCATCGAACATGGTCAGCAGCACGCCTTCCAATTCCAGTCTGGGATTGAGAGAGCGGCGGACAATGCGGACGGTGTTCATCAGATCACTGAGGCCTTCCAGGGCAAAATACTCACCCTGTACCGGGACCAGAATGGCGTCCGCAGCACACAGGGCGTTCAGCGTCAGCAGTTCCAGGGAGGGAGGACAGTCAATAAAAATAAAGTCGTAGTCCTCTTTTACCTGTTCCAATGCTTCCTTCAGCAGAAATTCCCGGCGCTCCATGCCGATCAGTTCGATTCCGGCGCCGGCCAGAGCCTTGTTGGAGGGAAGTACGTCGCCGTACTTGGTGTGTACCAGGGCGTCCCTGGTGGGGACGTCTGCGATCAGCACCTCATAAATGCCCTTGGATACGGTCTTGTCCACGCCCATGCCGGAGGTGGAATTGGCCTGGGGATCGAAGTCGCACAGCAGCACCCGTTTGCCCCGTTCCGTCAGGGCGGCGGCCAGATTCACGCAGGTGGTAGTTTTCCCAACACCGCCCTTTTGGTTCACGATTGCAATGGTTTTTGCCACAAAGGCACCTACTTTCCAAAATCAAGATGTCCCAATGGGATAGGTTCCATAGAACGAATCCATTATAACAAGGTGTATAAGCAGTTGCAAGGTGCTTTCCGCAAGAATCCAAAAAAAAGTGAATGGTTTCACGTGAAACATACCGGAAAAAGAAAAATCACCGGACATGTTTCACGTGAAACATGTCCGGTGAAAATTACACCAGCAGAAGACCGCCGTAGGGAGGAAGGGTCAGAAACAGCGTGCCGTCCCGGGGATGGAGCTTCCGGCCAGTCAGTAGGTCCCGCACCACCGGCGCGGTCCAGGGCAGCATCAGGGGCACCGACTTGTCAGAGGCGTTGACCACGGTTACGATCCGCTCCTCCGGCAGCCGGCGGGCAAAGGCCAGAATGGGACCGGAAGTATAGAGATAATCAATTTCACCCCGTTGGAGAGCGGCCCGCTCCCGGCGGAGGCGGCCCAAGGTCTGGAACCAGGACAGCAGGGGATAGCGGCCCAGGCCCCAGGGATAGGTGCCCCGATTCAGAGGGTCCTCAAATCCCTCCAGGCCCAACTCGTCGCCATAGTAGACCGTGGGAGAGCCGGGGAAGGAGAAGAGAATCAGTGCCGCCAGCTTTACCAGGGCCGTCCCGCGGGCCCGCTCCGCCGGAGAAAGACGGTAGGCGGCCCGGGCGGCCTTGCTCTCAGGGACGTGCTTGGCACCCAGCACCGTCATAATGCGGGGCGTATCATGGGTGCCCAGAAAGTTCATAGAGTTGTAGAAGGCGGCAGGGGGATAATTTTCCCGGATGGATTCCATGGACTCCCGGAAGTCGTCAGCGTCGCCGCCCTGCAGATAGGCCAGCAGCGCCGTGCGGAAGGGGTAGTTCATGACGCCGTGCAGCTCACTGCCCAGCAGATAGCGCCGCCGCTGGGAGTAGGCGATCTTGTTGCTGGCGTCCTCCCACACCTCACCGATCAGCAGCGCCTCCGGCTTGGTCTCCTCCACAGCAGTCCGCAGCTTTTCAATAAACCAGTCCGGCAGCTCATCCGCCACATCCAGACGCCAGCCGTCAGCGCCGCAGCGAAGCCAGCGGCGGATGATGGCATCCTCGTCGTCAATGATATACCGCTGATAGCTGGGGCTGTCCTCCCGGACCGCCGGCAGTGTGCGGATGCCCCACCAGGAATCGTAGTCCGAGGGCCAGGGATGGAAGCTGTACCAGTCGAAATAGGGGGAATCCTGGCTCTGGGAGGCGCCTACCGTGAGATAGAAGCCGTCATCGTTGAAGTAAATGCTCTGGGAACCGGTATGGTTGAATACACCGTCCAGAATGACGCGCATCCCCAGCTCATGGGCGGTGCGGCACAGACTGCAAAAATCTGCTTCCGTACCCAGCAGGGGGTCGATCTTGCTGTAATCGGCGGTATTGTAGCGGTGGTTGGAGGCGGACTCAAAAATGGGGTTGAGATACAGGGTAGTGACGCCCATGGAGGCGAGTCTTGCCAACTTGGAGGTGATTCCCCGCAGCGTGCCGCCGAAAAAGTCCCGGTTGCGGATCTCGCCGTCCGGGTCCGGCCGCCATTCCGGCGTATCGTCCCAGCGGCGGTGGACCCAGCGGTTGCCCACCATTCCGGAGGTCTCTGCGGAATCGGTGGACAGGCGGCAAAAACGGTCTGGAAAAATTTGGTATGTCACACCCGGGCCGAACCAATCAGGAAAATGGCTTTCCCGGTAGACGGTCATCTGCCAGCAAAACGGGTCTCCCTCACTGCGGTAGCCGGTCCGGTCCAGGAAGCAGCCGGAGCCGTCCGGCCGCCGGAACCGGAAATAGTACCACACCAGCTCCGGCTCGGCCGGAACGGAAAATGTCACCCCGTAGCGGACCCGCTCGGCCTGGGGGCCTTCCAGAAGCATCTCACGCTCCTCTTCCAGCTGAGCGAACTCATGGCGCAGCACCAACGTGCAGGAGGTAAACTGCTCCGACGCCAGCGGGCGGCAGTGGAAGGTGACGGACTGACCGCAGGGAATGGCTCCAAAAGGGTCCTTACAGACGGTACAGCGGGAATCAAAGACAAACGGTTCGCTCATGAAGAACGCAAACTCCTTACTGCAGCAGCTGATTTTCACCGATGACGGCAGTGCCGATCTCATCGGCGGAGAAATAGGCGTTGAGAATGTTGACGGCGGTGGAAGCCAGGGCGGCGCCGGCATTGCCGTGCTCGATCACCATGGCCAGGGCAATCTGAGGATCGTCATAGGGGGCAAAGCAGACAAAAACACCGTTGTTGGTCTGCCCGCCGCCCAGCTGGGCGGTACCGGTCTTGGCACCGGCTTTCACCACACAGTTGCGGAAGTAGGTGTACAGATCACCGCCGGGCTGGGTGTAGCCCAGCATGCCCTCCTTCACGGCCTCCAGGGTGGAGTCCTTGATGGAGACAGTGTTCTTGACGGAGCTGTCGCCCATGGCCAGGACCTCGGTGTTGTCATAGGACTTGATGGCCTTGAGCAGATGGGCTTCGCAGTGCTCGCCGCCGGAGACCAGCGTGGCAATGTAGTTGGCCAGCTGGAGGGGAGTGTAGGCCTGGCTGGACTGGCCGAAGGCGGCCCAGGGAGCCTGGTCCTCACCGGGAGGGTTCTCCGGCAGCGTTCCGGTGCTGTCGCCGATCTCGATGCCGGTGTGGGCCCCCAGGCCGAAGGCCTTCAGGTATTCCACCAGCGTATCCATCCCCATTCGGTAGCCCATGGTGGCGAAGAAATAGTTGCAGGAGTTGGTAATGGCCTCCGTCACGTTCAGAAGGCCGTGGCCGCTGTGCTTCCAGCAGTAGGTGTAGCTCTGGGGGGAGCCGGGGTAGGTCCACTTGCCGGTGTCGTTGATCTTTTCCGTCAGCGTTACGTTGCCGGTCTCCAGGGCCGCCACGGCGGTGAGGGGCTTGAGGGTGGAGCCGGGGGCGTAGGTGCCCTGGGTGGCCCGGTTGACTTCCGGACGGGCCGGGTTATTGGAGATCTCTGCGTAGTTGGTGCCGTACGTGGAGGGGTCAAAGGTGGGATAGGAGGCCAGAGCCAGGATCTCGCCGGTACCCACCTTCACGATGGCGCAGCCGGCGCCCCGGGTGTCGTCTCCGTCCTCAGCGTCCATCCGGGCCACGGTGGCCGCCAGATTCTCCTCCACCGCCTGCTGCAGATCCAGGTCGATGGTCAGCTCCACGGTGCTGCCGGGCTCGGGCTGCTCCGAGTAGAACTCGCCGGTGATCTTGCCGTTAGAGTTGGTGGAGACCACGCGAGTACCGTCGGTGCCCCGGAGGTACTTCTCAAAGGCCTTCTCCACGCCGGAACGGCCAATCTTGTCGTCCAGATCGTAGCCCTGTTCCATCAAAGTGCCGTCCTGATACTCCGGATCGGAGGCGTAGATGGGGGTGACCCGGCCCAGGATCTGAGCGGCGTAGGTGGTGGCGTACTCCCGGACAGAGGAGGCGGTGACCTTGGCACCGCTGTACTGGCCGTCTGCCAGCAGGGAGATAAAGCCGGTGGAGATATCCTCCGCCATCACGTAGTCCGTAGTGCTGACCACCTTTCGGACGGAGAGCTCATACTGGATGCCCAGCACCATCCGGGCCTCCGCCTGGGAAAAGGACGCCGGGACCTCCAGGTCCTCCCGCATCCAGTCCATCAGCGTCTCCGGGGAGATGCCGGCGTCGGTGAGCAGCTGGGCGGAAAGCCGCTGCTTGGTCAGCAGTTCCAAAAGCTCCTTCGCCCGCTCTTTGGCCGCTTTTTCGGCACTCTCCACAGCCTCTTTGTCGGATGGGTCCACTTCAGAGGGAAGGGTGGGGATGGAGTCGGCGCTTTCGCCCACTGTCTCCGGGTGCTCCAGCAGGTAGTTGCCCAGGGCCTCACTGGCGGGCTTGAGGGATATGACGTATTTCAAGAAGCGGGAGTTCAAAGTGTCCGTCATGGAGTCCAGGGTGTAGGTATAGGGGGATTGCCGGGAGATGGGAAGATTGTCGATCCAGGATACGCCGTTGGCCTGGCACAGCTGCACCAGCCGCAAAATGGCCTCATTGGGGTCCTCGCCGTCCTTGAGGAGGCTGGAGTCGAAGGTGAGGCTGTAGGTGGAGCGGCTGGACACCATCACCTGTCCGTTGCGGTCGGTGATCACGCCCCGGGAGGCTTCCACCTTTTCCTCACGGGCGATGGTGCGGATGGACTGGGCCACGTAGTAATCGTGGTTGACGATCTGTGTGTTGTACAGGACGCCTGCGAACATCAGCAGCACCAGCGTCAGCAGGCCTGCCAGCGCATACAGGCGGAGAGCACGTGTGTCTTTGCGGTTCATGGAATACTCCTTTTAGTCGTACACATGGGTCTTGCGGAATACGGCCTGAAACAGCAGCGTCACTGGAATGGTCAAAATGGCGGTGACGCAGAATTCCCGGACCATCACCCAGCCGCCGGAGGCCCAGGCGGCGGACTGATTGACCCACAGCAGCAGGCAGTGAAAGACGTCCGTCAGCAAAAAGGCGGCGGCGGAGGAGACCAGGGAACAGATGAAGCCGGCGGAGAGAAGCCCCTTGGCGATCAGTCCGCCGCACAATCCCACCAGCGGGAAAATCAGTGTGTAAAAGCAGGGAATGACGTCCGGCAGCAGGCTGTCGCACACCACGCCCAGAACCAGCGCATAAATGGACCCGGCCAGCGGGCCCTCCAATGTACCCACCACGGCGGCCAGCACCGGATAGAGGAAGGGAATGACGCCCCAGAGCGTGATCCGCTGAAAGATCGCCCCCTGGGCCAGAAAGCATAAAAACGTGGCGGCGCCATACAGGCACCACTTGAAAATGGTCTCATTGCGTGCCAGCACGCTTGGCTCCTCCTTTCCGGGGATCAGGAAACGATGTCAAAGGACTTGATGACGGCCACTTCCGTCAAGGAGTCCAGGTCCGCCTCAGGCATCAGCACTGCGTAAGAAGAGGCACCGGAGTCGTCCTTCTGGACCTCTTCCACAGAGCCGATCACAAGGCCGGAGGGGTAGTAGCCGCCAAGGCCGGAGGTGACCACCAGATCGCCTCCCAGCAGCTGGCAGTCCGCCGGCAGATAGTCCATCCGCAGCCGGCCGTCCTCCATCAGGGAGAAGTCGCCCACAGCCACGCCCAGGTCCTTGGTGCGGAATACCTGGGCGCCCATGGAGGTGCTGGTATCCACCACGGTCAAAACCGTGCACCAGTTGTAGCCCACCTTGCTGACGATGCCCACCAGATTGCCGGTGGCGTCCACCACGCAGTCATTGACCGCGATGTCGTAGTTGGTGCCCTTGTCCAGCGTCAGGGAGGAGGCCCAGTTGGAAACACTGCGCTCCGTTACCCGGGCGTTTTCAAACTCAAAGTCCCGCCGCTGGGTCTGCAGGCCCAGCAGGTCCCGCAAAAAGGCGTTTTCCTCGCTGTCGTCCTGGGCCTGGCGGATCTGGGCCTCCATCTTGGCGATCTGCTGGCGCAGCTCGGCGTTTTCCTTCTCCAGCGCCGTGGTATCCTTATAATAATTCTGCTTGTCGTTGAACCAGGTGGCCACCGCCGTATAGGCGGAGCGGAAGGGAGAGGACAGCACGCCTGCCACATTGGCCAACGGGGAGGAGGTGGTGCTGAGGAAGGACATGACGGCCAGAGCCACGGCGATCACCGCCGCGGCAAACAGCACCCAAAGACCATGGTCTTTCCAAAAATTCTTCACGGGTAGCCTCCTTCCGGCTCTCAGCCCAGCAGGCGGACGCCGAAGTGCAGCAGCATCTGGCTCAGCCGCAGTACCGGCAGACCCATCACGTTGAAAAAGTCGCCGTCCAGCCGCTCCACCAGCAGCGCGCCCTTGCCCTGGACACCGTAGGCCCCGGCCTTATCCATGGGTTCACCGGTGGCGATGTAGCTCAAAAGCTCCGCCTGGGTGGCGGGGCGGAAATAGACCCGGGTGGTTTCGCTCTCCGTCAGGCTCCGGTCACCCTGCCGCACCGTCACGCCGGTGCAGACCGTGTGGGACCGACCCTGAAGAGCGGTGAGCATCCGCAGGGCGTCTGCCTCGTCGGCAGGCTTGCCCAGGCGGGCGTCATCCAGAAACACCATGGTGTCGGCGGTGATGACGATCTCCTCCGGCGTGCACAGCGCAGCCGCCGCCTGGGATTTTTCCCGGGAAATATAGGCCACCGTCTCCTGGGGGGAAAGGCCCGCCGGATAGGTTTCCTCCGTGTCCGGCACGCGGATGTCGAACTCCGTGACGCCGATGCGCCGCAGCAGCTCCTGCCGCCGGGGGGACCCGGAGGCCAAAACGATCTTTGCCATATTGTTCTCGTTCCTTTTGTCGTACTTATTTGCCGGTGGAACCGAATCCGCCCCGGTCCGGTCCCTCCAGCCGCTCCACCCGGCAGAAGGTCAGGCGGGGCTGGTTCTCCAGAATGCGGAACTGGCAGATCCGGGCACCCCGGGGAATGGTCACGTCCCGGGTGGCATAGGCGGGCATGTGCCACTGGTCGCCGTCCCCGCAGTAGGACTGGTCCACCACGCCCACGCCGTTGGTCTGCAGAATGCCGTAGTTTTTAAACGTGGAGCTGCGGGGCGCGATGTGGGCCTCGTAGCCTGCCGGCAGCTCCATGGCGACCCCCAGGGGGATCAGCCGGAACTCCCCGGCCCGAAGCGTCACCTCCTGGGCGGCGCGGAGGTCGATCCAGTCGGACTTGCCGTCCACGTACTCCAGCGGTGCCACGTCCTCCGAGAAATATTTTACCTTAATGGTCTCCATGAAATGCTCCTAAAATCAAAAACAATTTGTAATATATAAACGATAAAATACCATTCGTATCAAATAACAGGGTTATTCCACGCCCCGCTCATACAGTCCCCGGGTAAATTCGCCCTGGGCAGCAGCGCCGTGGAGGTAGGCCCGGAACACCTCAGCGCAGGTTTCCGGGGACTCGGTGGTGAAGCGCAGGCGGGCAAAAGCCAGGCCCAGACGCTTCCACTCCGGCCGGTCCGCCAGCCACACCGGGCGGCTGTTCTGGACTTCCGTCCGGTGCCCGTAGGCGGGCAGCAGGGGAAAGGCGGCGCCGGTGCGGTCCTGTAAGACGTGACCGCGGCGGCAGGGTCCGTTGCAGGGCACCAGGGGACCGGTGCGATCCAGCTTGCAGCCCTGCTGGTTCTGGACGAGGCAGTTCTCCGTGATCATCAGCGGCAGCCGGCCGTAGACGATGGCCTCGGTGGGCAGGACCTTGCGGAGATCCCGCAGCTGGGCAAAGCGCAGCTCAAAGGAGGCGCAGGCGGAGGAGAGGCCTTTCTGGCGCAGATAGTCCAGAGACCGGGAGTTGAAGACGTTGAGGCCGTAGTCGCCATAGAGTTCCAGCCCCAGGTCCCGGGTCAGGGAGAGGTGGCCGATGTTGCCCACCAGCACGCCCCCGACGCCCAGATCTCGGACCTTCTCCAGCAGGGAGCGCAATTCTGCCTCGTCCCGGTCCCGCCAGACACGGG
>FR890826.1 GCA_000436875.1 Oscillibacter sp. CAG:155
TCAGTCCTACCTCTGTGCAATTTGAAAAGGACAAAAAGATCTGGTTGGTAGCTCTCCGGCAGAAAGAAGCCATGCCATACTATTAAAATGGAAATATCCAATAAATGTGGCATACCGTTTCCCAGGTACCTTCAGAAAGCAGCAGGGACGGTTTCAAATTTCGCAGAAATTTACAAACTGGCTCTTTTGTATTTCGCGGTTGTGTGATAAACTAAAATTTGCATGAGTTTCCGTTGATTTGAAAGGTGGCTTTGCAATGAGAAAAACCAAAATCGTCTGCACACTGGGCCCCGGCACAGACCGGGAGGGTGTCCTGCGGGAAATGCTGGAAGCCGGCATGAACGTAGCCCGCTTCAACTTTTCCCATGGCAGCCATGAAGAGCATAAACGCCGGCTGGACCAGCTCAAGGCTCTGCGGGAGGAACTGAACCTGCCGGTGGCCGCCATGCTGGATACCAAGGGCCCCGAGATCCGTCTGCGGACCTTCCAGAACGGCTCCGTCACGCTGAAGACCGGGCAGGAATTCACTCTCTCCACGGAGGATATCCCAGGGGATGAGAGCCACTGTGCCGTCACCTACCCGGAACTTCCCCAGGATGTGAAGGCCGGTGACACCATTTTGCTGGATGACGGTCTGGTCCGCCTGACCGTATTGGAGACCGCGGACTCCTCCGTCCGCTGCCGGGTGGAAAATGACGGCATCATGAAAAACAACAAGGGAGTCAATATCCCTGGTGTGCGGCTGTCCATGCCGTACATGAGCCAGCGGGACCGGGAGGACATCCTCTTCGGTGCCGAGCAGGGCTTTGACTTTATCGCCGCCAGCTTTGTCCGTACTGCCGCCGACGTGCGGGAGATCCGGCGGCTGCTGGACAGCGTGGGTTCCAACATTCGCATCATCGCCAAGATCGAGAATCAGGAGGGCGTGGACAATCTCTCCGAGATCCTCTCCGTGGCGGATGGCATCATGGTGGCCCGGGGCGACATGGGCGTGGAGATCGACTTCACAGAGATTCCCATTCTGCAAAAGCAGATGATCTCCCAGTGTATCGCCTGCGGCAAGCCCGCCATCACCGCCACGCAGATGCTGGACTCCATGATCGAGCATCCCCGGCCCACCCGGGCGGAGATCACCGACGTGGCCAACGCCATCTATGACGGCACCTCCGCCATCATGCTCTCCGGCGAGACCGCCGCAGGCAAATACCCGGTGGAGGCGGTCCGGACCATGGACGCCATCGCCGTGCGCACCGAGGGCCAGATCAATTACACCAAGCGGATGAAGCGCCTGGTGGGCACTAACCGGCTGTCCATCGCCGCGGCCACGGCCCACGCGGCCTGCACCACCGCCGCCGACATCAGTGCCGACGCCGTCATCACCGTCAGCCAGCGGGGCACCACTGCCCAGATGGTCAGCCGGTTCCGCCCCGCTACTACCGTGATCGCCTGCCTGCTGGATGAGCAGGTACGCCGTCAAATGTCGCTGTACTTCGGCGTGGTGCCGCTGATGATGCCCTATGCCAACAACACCGACGAGCTGGTCGAATTTGCCGTGGAGGCTGCGGAAAAGAGCGGCCTTGTCAAGCAGGGCGATCTGGTGGTGGTCACCGCCGGCGTGCCTGTAGGCGTAGCAGGCACCACCAATATGATCCGGGTCCACCTGGTGGGCGGATTCCTTCTCAACGGCGTGGGCATTGGTTCCAGAAATGCCTCCGGCCCGCTGTGCGTATGCCGCTCTCCGGAGGACGTGGCCCATAAGTTCCATCCCGGCGACGTGCTGGTGGTCCCCTATACCACCAACGACCTTTTGACCTATATCCGTCAGGCCGCCGCCGTCATCAGCGAGGAGTCCGGGCTGAACAGCCACGCCGCCACCGTGGGGCTGACCCTGGACAAAGCGGTGATTGTAGGCGCCACCGGCGCCACCCAGCGCCTGCGGGACGGCACCATGGTCGCCGTGGACTGCGTCCGGGGCGTGGTGCAGACGCTGCCTCAGTAATCTTCCCTTTTTCCGCACAAAAACGCTCCGGGATAAGTCGTCCCGGAGCGTTTTTTGTCCGCAGCTTTGCGGCCGAGGAAGCCGCAGCGTCTGTATTTTTTACATCGGACCTGTGAAGGAATTTTTTCCGAAGAGGAGCGGGGAAACCGCAGGCACCGCCGCCGGCTCAGGCTCCGGCAGGATGCCCTCCCGGCGGTAGATCTCCTGTAGCCGGCGTCCCACCGTCTCCAGACTGCGGGAGCGGGCCGTGGTCAGAGCCGCCTCCCGCAGATCCGGCAGCGTGCCGTCCAGCACTCCCCGGACCGCCGCCTCAAAGCCGTCCACATCCGCCGCCTTGTACACCTCCCGGCCGCTCTCCAGCCAGCCGTCGTACACAGGGATGTCCCGCAGCACTGTGGGAATCCCGCAGGCCAGAGCCTCCAGCACCACAATGCCCTCCGTCTCCTCCCGGCTCAAAAAGGCAAACACATCCGCGCCGCAGTATGCCTCCCGCAGGGTCTCCCGGTCGACAAAGCCTGGGAACACCACATTGTCCGGTGCCTGGGCCATGGCGTCCTGAATGGACTGGGGCAGCAGACGGGGGTCTGTCCAGCCGTACCAGAGGAAACGGACCTCCGGCATCCGCCGGGCCAGTTCCAAAAACTCCGGCAGCCCCTTCCGGGCGATGGTGTGGCCCACGGAGATGACCACCCGCTCCCCGTCCCGCAGTCCCCAGCGGCGGCGGAAGGCCTCCCGCCGCTGCCGGCTGGGGGCAAAGAAGGAGGTATCCACTCCGTTGGAGATGCTGTACACCGGCTTTTTCATGCCGTAGCTCTCCAGCAGTTTCCGGGAGTATTCCGTGGGCGTGAGCACCACGTCCCCCAGACCATAGCAGAACTTGATCCACTGGCGGAACAGCGGTGCCAAACGGTCGGAGCCTTTGAAGGAACTGCGGAAATCCTCCATGGTGGAGTGGCCGTAATAGATCACCTTCCGTCCCCGGAGCCGGGCGGAGAGCACCGCCAGCAGGGAATCCGGCAGAACGGTGTTGATATGGATCGCCGCCGCGTCTGCGGTCCAGTGCTCCGTAGTGGCCATGCCAGCCCGCCGCAGCATCTCCCGCTGGTGGCGGATGGCCTGTCCCACGCCGCTTTTGCCCACCAGCTTCTCTCCGCCGTTGTAAATATAAATCCGCATGGCTCCTCCTTATGCAAACAGGGCCGTCACATGCTGCCACACCACGGTCAGTCCCAGACTGTACAGGGCGATGGAAGCGGGCTTGCCCAGCAGGATGATGGCAGTGTAGCGCCGCCAGGTCATATTCGTGGTGCCCGCCAGATAGCACAAAAAGTCATCCGGCGCCACAGGGAAAAAGATCGCCAGGGCAAAGAGCCGGGCAAAGCGGTTTTCCTGCTCCGTCCAACGGCTGTACTTGTCGATGGTCTTTTGGGAAAAGAGCAGCGGCAGCAGGGGCTTTCCGCAGTTGCGGGAGATCCCGAACGCCATCAGCGACCCGGCGCAGATGCCCACATAGTTATACACAAATCCCCACCAGGGCCCAAACAGCAGCACCCCTGCCAAACATCCCAGTCCGCCGGGCAGGATGGGAATCACCACCTGCACCGCCTGGAACACCACAAACAGCAGCGCCCCAGCGCCGCCGCAGCTGGCCACAAATGCCGCCAGCCGCTCCTGGGAGGTGAGGATGCCGGACTGCCAGCCCCAAAGCGCCACCAGCAGGCAGATCACCATTCCAGCTACCGACACGGCCTGCAAGGCCGTTCTTTCCACGCACTTCGTCATGCGGATACCTCCTCCTGCCCGCGCCGGCGGGCGATCTGCGCCAGGTAGATGGCCTCCACCCGGCGGGCGAATTCCTCTGCCGAATAGTCTTTTGCAGACAGGGCTGCCTGCTTGGAGAGCGTTTGGCGCTGCTCCGGATGCGTGCGGAACGCGTCCAGCTTTTTCATGAAGTCTGAAAAATCCCGGAACTGCCAGCCGTTTTCTCCGTCCCGGATCACCCCATCCAGGCAGGGGTCCGCCCGGCACAGCGCCGGGACCCCTGCGGCCAGGGCCTCCACATAGGTCAGTCCCTGAGTCTCACTGGAGGAGGCGCTGACGAACAGGTCTCCCAGCTGATACCACTCCGCCACCTGCTGGGGCGGCACCATGCCGGCAAACACCACCTGGGGTGCCCGGAGTCCCAGTTCAGCGGCCTCCCGCTCCAGCTGGGACCGGTAGGGACCATCCCCCACCAGCAGCAGCGTCACCGCCTGGTCGCCCATGGCCGCCCGGAAACGCAGCAGCTCGTCCAGGTTCTTTTCCGCTGCCAGCCGTCCCACGGAC
>FR890827.1 GCA_000436875.1 Oscillibacter sp. CAG:155
CAGCATCTCCAAAGTGCCGGCAGAGAGTTCTGTCAGCCGGGGGGCAAACTGCTCCGCGCCGCCCGTTGGGAACGCCGCCCGCAGCAAAATGTCCGCGCCGTATTCTGTGTCCCGGACCACGCCGCCGCAGCTCTGGATCTCCAGCTTCATCCGCTCAAACAGCGGGTAGGTGCAGGGCACGTCCCACAGCGTCCACTGGCTCATGCGGCAGACGCCCGCCGCCTCCAGCACATCCTTGGCCCCTTTGGAATACGCCCGGGTCAGTCCCCCGGCTCCCAGCAGAATCCCGCCGAAATACCGGGTCACCACGCAGCACACATTGGTGACCTCCTGGCGCTGGAAGACATTAAGCATAGGCTGTCCCGCCGTTCCCTGAGGCTCCCCGTCATCGGAGTAACGGACCACGCCCCCCTCCTGGATGAGATAGCACCAGCAGTTGTGGCGGGCATCGTAATAGGTTTTTTTCGTCTCCTCAATGTGCTGCCGGGCCTCCGCCTCCGTCTCCACCCGCCAGAGATGACTGATGAAGCGGGAGCGCTTTTCCGTGAATTCACTCTCCGCATCCCCGAAGGGCACTCGATAGGTGGTCTGCACGTGTTCGTCCTCCGTCCTATGTCATATCCGCGCCTGACGGCGCCTCCTTATTGGGTCACAAACGGCTCCACCTGGCCCAGGGTCCTGGGGCCGCAGACCGCCACCACGTTGATGGTCTCGCCATAGTCCACGGACTCCACCTTTGCCTCCCGGTAGAGCATGTCCAGCAGCCCGCCCTTGTCATAGGGCAGTCGGATCGTCACCCGGCGGGTCCCTTTATCCAGCCGCTGGTCGATCATCTCCAGGAGACGGTCCACCCCTTCGCCAGTCTTGGCGGAGATGGCACAGATATCCTCGCCGTGGGGCATGATCTCCCCCACCGGCAGGCAGTCCGCCTTGTTGAACACGTCGATGCGGGGCAGCTCCCCTGCTCCCAGCTCCAAAATCAGGTTCTCCACCACCTGGGCCTGCTGCTGCCACTCCGGGTTGGAAACGTCGATGACGTGGAGCAGCAGATCTGCGTACTCCAGTTCCTCCAGCGTGGCTTTGAACGCCTCCACCAGCTGGTGGGGCAGCTTTCGGATAAAGCCTACGGTATCGGAGATCACCACGTCCAGCGTATCGCTGACGGAGAGCAGGCGGCTGGTGGTATCCAGCGTGTCGAACAGGCGATTGTTGGCAGGGATGCCGGCGCCGGTGAGCCGGTTGAGCAGCGTGGACTTGCCCGCGTTGGTATAGCCCACGATGGCCACCACCGGCACCTCGTTCTTCCGCCGCCGCTCCCGCTGGGTGCCCCGGACCCGGCGCACTTCCTCCAGATCCTCCCGGAGTTTATCAATCTTGCGGTGGATGTGCCGCCGGTCCGTTTCCAGCTGGGTCTCGCCGGGGCCTTTGGAGCCGATGGGGCCCTTGCCGCTGGTGCCCGCCTGGCGCTCCAGGTGGGTCCACATGCCCGTCAGCCGGGGCAGCAGGTACTGATACTGGGCCAGCTCCACTTGGAGACGGCCCTCTTTGGTCTTGGCCCGCTGGGCAAAAATATCCAGGATCAGTCCGCACCGGTCCAGCACCTGCACGCCCAGCAGATCCGTCAGTACCCGCTGCTGGGAGGGGGAAAGATCGTTATCAAAAATCACCATGGTGGCGCCCACGTTCTCGCAGTAGAGCTGCACCTCCGCCACCTTGCCCTCGCCGATGAAGGTCCGGGGGTCCGGGGAGGGCCGGTTCTGAAGGACGATGCCCACCGTTTCAGCGCCGGCAGTCTCCACCAGGGAGGAGAGTTCCTCCATGGTGTCCTCGTCGGCATTTTCCTCTTTTTTCAGCACCGGGGAGCTGAGCCCCACCAGCACCACTTTGTCACGTACTTCTTCTGTCTGCTGCATAAATCTTCCTTTATCTCTTCTGATAGGCCTCCACGACTTCGCCGATATAAGCCCGGTGCCAGCCGCCCATGGCGGGCGTATAGGACTTGAACACCCGTTCATCCTTCACGCAGGAGGCCTCCAGGTCCTGGACGAACAGTTTCCGGCACACCAGGACCCACTCCGCCTCTTCAAAGAAGGGGGCGTCCCCGGTGCCGTAGCGCAGCGTCAGGCCGCACTCTTTGACCTTGTCCACGTCCCGGCCACTCTTGGTCCCACAGAAGGCCATGTCCTTCTTCCGGTCCGCCGGCAGGACGGACACTGTGAAATAGTCGTGAGACTCCATAAACTGATAGGTATACCGCTCCGGCCGCACATAGACCGTGCAGGTGGGCAGATTCCACACGCAGCCCAGCTGGCACCAGCCGATGGTCATGGTGTTGCACCGGTCCCGGTCCCCGGCGGTCAGCAGCGCATTTTGGGTCCCGAATACCCGGAACACCTCCGGCGACATGGTCTTGACGTCCACACTCTGCAGCTTCATAACGGCATTCCTCCCGAATTTAATCAAATATCTCTTCTCAGTATATGCGCCGATTTCTCAAAAGTAAATCAAAAAGGGTCCGCTGTTTCCACAGCAGACCCTTTCCATGTGTCAGACTTACTTGTCCAGGCCGAACTTCTTGTTGAACTTGGCCACGCGTCCGCCAGTATCCACCAGCTTCTGCTTGCCCGTGAAGAAGGGGTGACACTTAGAGCAGACTTCCACCTTGATATCCTTCTTGGTAGAACCTGTCTCAATCACATTACCGCAGGCGCAAGTAATCGTAGTCTGCTGATAATTGGGATGGATTCCTTCCTTCATTGCTCTTGTTCACCTCTTTCTTAGCTAGTTTGCCCTTTCGCAAGGCGTAAATTAGTATAGCATGGTCACTTCCATATTGCAAGCATTTTTTTCGTTTTTTTCAGAAGTTTTCCGCCAGGCCTTCCAAAAGTGCCTCCAGCGTCCA
>FR890828.1 GCA_000436875.1 Oscillibacter sp. CAG:155
GAAAATACCCGGCACCGGGCGGAAAGGTCTCCTTTCCGCCCGGTGCCGGGTATTTTTCTGCATCGCCGGTACAGGTGATCCGGCGCTTTTGGGACATACATGCGGGACAATTCCCATAGACTGGGACAGGGAGGTGTTCAGCGTGCCTTGACACTGAAGCGGGTGACCAGACGGGTGGAGACCGTGGTATTCAAAAGCCCCACGGAAGACATCTGGTGAGGGACTTCTCCCCGCTTGATGCGCCGGTCCAGAATTTCCACCGCCACCATGCCCAGTTCATCCTTGAAGGCGTGGACGGTTGTCAGCGGCGGGTCCAGCATTTCACACATGGGGATGTCATCAAATCCGATGACGGAAACATCGTCCGGAACGCGGTAGCCGTGCTTTTTCAAAACGCGGATCACGGCGGCAGCCAGGATATCATTTTCGGCAAACAGCGCGTCCGGCAGGAGGGGCTGCTGCTTGATCCAGGCGTCAAAGTCCTGGAACGCGCCTTCGGAAGAGACGTCCACTTCAATGGTGGCGGCCAGAGACATTCCGGCGCGGTCCAGTGCGTCCTGAATGCCCCGCTCCCGCTCACAGAGATTGCGGATGCGCTGCTTGGCCCGGACGTAGCCGATGTGCCGGTGCCCGGTCTGCAGCAGATATTCGGCGGCGGCCTTGGCACCGCCGTAACAGTCATTGGTTACACAGTCCGCCCGGTTTGCCAGCAGGCTGCTGTCCACCACGACCACGGGCGTGCTGCCCAGATACCCGAAGAGCTGCTCGATTTCCGGCAGCTGTGTCTCGGTGATGTCTGTCCCCAGGAAGATGATGCCGTCTGCGTTGCGGATAAACTCCAGCGTCTGGGGATTGTACATGTCTCCGGCGTTCAGGTAGCGCACCTGGGTGCTGTATCCCAGCTCCGTGGCCCGTGCCTCCACGCCCTGAAGGACAAAGGAGGCAAACGAGGTGTGTTCCGCAATCTGGACGATTTTGCCTGCGTAGCGGACAAAGCAGATGGTTTGTGCAGGGGAGAAGAGACTGGATGAATCCGGACGGGAATAACCCAGCTGCATGGCGGTTTCCAGCACCAGAGCACGGGTATTTTCGCTCACACCCGGCTTTCCGTTGAGAGCCAAAGAAACAGCGGACTGGGAAATATTCAGTTTTTCGGCGATGTCTTTTGCCGTCACTCCGGGCATGACAGAGGACCTCCTTCCGACCTTGTTTTTATTATGCAACAAATCAGATAAAAAGGCAACTAAAATATTTATATAAATTTTATATGAAACTGCGGGCGTTTTCCCAAAGGAGCAGGGAAAGGGGTTGGTTATTATGCACAAGCGTAATCGTTATCATAGTGTATAATACGATGAAAAAAGGTATTTAGCACAAATTTTAATTGACATGTGACCTAAAATTATCTAAAATTTACTCAAGAGCAGCGAGCGGCCGGTGTACGCTGCGAATTGAGATGAAGAGGAGACTTGAACATGAAAAAGATTCTTGCATTGTTGCTGACATTGTCGATGGTCTTTGCACTGACTGCCTGCGGAAGCGGTCAGGAAGACGAGTCCTCCCAGGAAGAACCCAACACCACGGAAGAGGGCAGCAATCTGGTCGGCGTGGCCATGCCTACCAAGGACCTGCAGCGCTGGAATCAGGACGGCGAAAACATGAAGGCCCAGCTGGAAGAGGCCGGCTACACCGTGGACCTGCAGTATGCCGCCAACGATATCCCCACCCAGGTTTCCCAGATTGAGAACATGATCGCCAACGGCTGCGAAGTGCTGGTGATCGCCTCCATCGACGGCGAGGCACTGGGCACCGTTCTGGACCAGGCAAAGGCCGCGGATATCCCCGTCATCGCCTATGACCGCCTGATCATGAACTCTGACGCCGTCAGCTATTACGCAACCTTTGATAACTGGGATGTCGGCGTGAAGCAGGGCGAGTACATCGTCGACGCGCTGGATCTGGAGAATGCCGGTGACAAGACCTACAACATCGAGTACATCACCGGCGACCCCGGCGACAACAACATCAACTTCTTCTTTGACGGCGCCATCAGCGTCCTGCAGCCCTACATCGACGCCGGCACGCTGGTTTGCCCCTCCGGCCAGACCGAGAAGCAGACCGTCGCTACCGCCAACTGGGCGACCGACGCAGCCCAGGCCCGGTTCGAGAACATCCTGGCTTCCTATTACTCTGACGGCACGCAGCTGGACGTGGTCCTGGCTTCCAACGACTCCACCGCTCTGGGCGTTGCCAACGCACTGGCTTCCTCCTACACCGGCAACTATCCCGTGCTGACCGGCCAGGATTGCGATATCGCCAACGTGAAGAACATTGTTGCCGGCAAGCAGTCCATGTCCGTGTTCAAGGATACCCGTGACCTGGCCTCCAAGACCGTGGAAATGGTGGACGCCCTGATGAAGGGAACCGAGCCCCCCGTCAACGATACCGAGACCTATGACAACGGCACTGGCGTGATCCCCAGCTATCTGTGCGAGCCCAAGGACTGCACCATTGATAACTATCAGGAGCTGTTGATCGATTCCGGCTATTATACCGAAGCTGACCTGAACGGCTGATTTCAGTACGGGTTCCGGTCTGCTGGAACGAATTGTTCGGGCAAGGCGGGAGATTCCCGCCTTGCCCGAAACCATAAAATGAGGTGATATCTTGTCTGAGAACATTCTGGAAATGAGGAATATCACCAAGCTGTTTCCCGGAGTCCGGGCCCTGGACGACGTGAATTTGCAGGTGAAGAAGGGGACGATCCACGCGCTGGTCGGGGAGAACGGCGCCGGAAAGTCCACCCTCATGAACGTATTGAGCGGTATTTATCCCTATGGCAGCTACACCGGCGACATTGTCTATGAAGGCGAGGTATGCAAGTTCGCCAAGATCACGGACAGTGAACAAAAGGGCATCGTCATCATTCATCAGGAACTGGCGCTGGTCCCCTACATGACCATCGGCGAGAATATGTTCCTGGGCAATGAGCAGGGCAAGTCCTTCTCCATCAACTGGGACGGCACCTACGAAAAGGCGGACAAATACCTGAAGATCGTGGGCCTGGCGGAATCCTCCCGCACGCTGGTCAAGGATATCGGCGTGGGCAAACAGCAGCTGGTGGAGATCGCCAAGGCACTGGCGAAAAATGCCCGGCTGCTGATTCTGGACGAGCCGACCTCCTCCCTGAATGAGTCGGACTCCAAGGCACTGCTGGATCTGCTGCTGCGCTTCAAGCAGGAGGGCATGACCTGCATCATCATCTCCCACAAACTCAATGAGGTCTCCTATGTGGCCGATGACATCACCGTGATCCGGGACGGCAAGACCATTGAGACACTGCACAAGGGCGTGGACGATATTTCCGAGGACCGGATCATCCGCGGCATGGTGGGCCGGGAGATCGCGGACCGCTTCCCCAAGCGCACGGGTGTCACCATCGGCGATGTGTGTATGGAGGTCAAGAACTGGACGGTTTACCATCCGGTTTACCGGGAGAAAAAAGTGGTGGACGATGTGTCCATGTACGTCCGCAAAGGCGAAGTGGTGGGCATTTCCGGCCTGATGGGTGCCGGCCGGACCGAGCTAGCCATGAGTCTCTTCGGCCACAGCTATGGTCACGCGGCCCACGGGACGCTGCTTTTGGGCGGCAAGGAAGTCAAACTGAAAAACGAGAAGGACGCCATCCGGCACGGCCTCGCATATGTCACCGAGGACCGCAAGGGAAACGGACTGATCCTCTCCAATCCCATTCGCGTCAATACCACGCTCGCCAATCTGGAGGGCGTCTGCCACCGGGGCGTGGTGGATCAGGACAAGGAATATGCCGTGTCCGATGAGTACCGGAAAAAACTCAAAACCAAATGTACCGGCGTGGAACAGAATGTGGGCAACCTCTCCGGCGGCAACCAGCAGAAGGTGCTGCTGGCAAAGTGGATGTTTGCCGACCCTGACATTTTGATCCTGGATGAGCCTACCCGCGGTATCGACGTAGGCGCAAAATACGAAATTTACTGCATCATCAACGAGCTGGTGGCCTCCGGAAAATCCGTCATCATGATTTCCTCGGAGCTGCCGGAGGTATTGGGGATGAGCGATCGGATTTATGTGATGAACGAGGGACGGATCGTGGGCGAGTTCCAGCAGGGCGAAGCCTCGCAGGAGAGCATCATGGCCTGTATCCTGAAATCCTCGAACAACTAAAGGAGCGTTTCCATCATGACAAAGACAAAAGTTTTGAACTGGCTCCAGAAAAACACCATGGTCCTGATTCTGGTGCTGGTGTTTGCGTTCTTCGCCTGGCAGACGGGGGGGAAAATCCTGAACCCCCAGAACATCACCAACCTGATCTCGCAAAACGCATACGTGTTTATCCTGGCCACCGGCATGCTGCTGTGCATCCTCACCGGCGGCAACATCGACCTTTCCGTTGGCTCTGTGGTGTGTTTCACCGGCGCCATCGGCGCCCTGCTGATGGCCGGCGGCATGAACATGTGGCTGGCGGTGGTGGTCATGCTGCTCATCGGCCTGGCCATCGGTGCCTTCCAGGCATACTGGATCGCCTACGTGCGGGTCCCGCCCTTCATCACCACCCTGGCGGGCATGCTGATTTTCCGCGGCCTTTCCAACGTGGCCCTCAATGGCCGCACCCAGTCCATCTCCGACCAGATGTTCAAGGACATCTTCGGCGGCGGCGCTACCTGCTATATCCCCGATCCCTTCGGCGGTGAGGGATTGAACGTGCTGTGCCTGATCGTGGGCCTGGCGGTCTGCGTGGTGTATCTCGTGATGGTGGTCCGCAACCGGATCAACCGGGTCAAGAAGGGCTACGAGGTCAAGCCCCTGACGGCTGTGGTGCTGCGCAGCGTGGTCATCGTGGCGGCCGTGATGTTCTTCACCATCAGCCTCAGCCGTTACAAGGGCATCCCCACCGCGCTGCTGTGGGTGGCCGTGGTGATCTGCGTGTATGCCTACATCACCTCCAAGACTACCATCGGTCGGCATCTGTATGCGGTGGGCGGCAATGAGAAGGCCACCAAGCTCTCCGGCATCAACACGAAAAAGGTGTATTTCTTCGCCTATGCGAACATGGGATTCCTGGCGGCCCTGGCCGGCGTTTTGACCATCGCCCGCATGGCATCCGCCCAGCCCACCTACGGTGACGGCTACGAGATGGACGCCATCGGCGCCTGCTTCATCGGCGGCGCATCTGCTTACGGCGGCGTGGGCACGGTCCCTGGCGTCATCGTCGGCGCTGTGCTGATGGGCGTTATCAACCTGGGCATGAGCGTCATGGGTATCGACCAGAACTTCCAGAAGGTGGTCAAGGGCGGCGTGCTGCTGGCTGCCGTGGTGTTTGATGTGCTCTCCAAGCGCGATGATTCCTGATAAACGCCTCATCAAGGCTGAAAGGGAGTTTCGAGATGTATTACATAGGGATTGATTTGGGGACCTCCGCCGTCAAGCTGCTGCTGGTGGATGAGAACGGCGGAATTCTGAATACGGTGACGCGGGAATATCCGCTGGAATTTCCAAAGCCCGGCTGGAGCCAACAAAATCCTGAGGACTGGAAACGCGCGGTTCTGGAGGGAGTTCCCCAGCTGCTCCAGGGCTTTGACGGCGCAAAGGTGGCGGGGATCGGCTGCGGCGGCCAGATGCATGGTCTGGTGGTGCTGGATGAGCAGGACTCAGTGATCCGGCCCGCAATCTTGTGGAACGACGGCCGCACCGCCGCACAGGTGGACTACCTGAACGGGACCGTGGGCAAGGAGACCCTGGCCCGCCTGACGGCCAACATCGCCTTCGCAGGGTTTACCGCGCCGAAGCTCTTGTGGATGCGGGAAAACGAGCCGGAGAACTTTTCCAGAATCAAGAAGATTATGCTGCCCAAGGACTATATCAACTATATTCTTACGGGCGTGCATTGCTGTGACTACTCCGATGCCTCCGGCATGCTGCTGCTGGATGTGGAACACAAGCGCTGGAGCGAGGAGATGCTCTCCATCTGCGGCGTCACGCTGGAGCAGATGCCCCGGCTCTATGAGAGCTACCAGGTGGTGGGGACGGTCAAGCCGGAAGTGGCGGCCGGCCTCGGCATCCCGTCCGGCACGAAGGTGGTGGCCGGCGCGGGAGACAATGCCGCGGCGGCGGTGGGAACCGGCGTTGTGGGGGAGGGCGGCTGCAACATCAGCCTGGGCACCTCCGGGACCGTGTTCATCTCCTCCAAGAAATTCGGCATGGACCCCAACAACGCCCTTCATGCCTTTGCCCATGCCGACGGCGGCTGGCACCTGATGGGGTGCATGCTCTCGGCGGCCTCCTGCAACAAATGGCTGTGCGACGATATCCTCAAAACCACGGATTACGCGGCAGAACAGCGGGATATCACGCCGGAAAAGCTGGGGCGGAACCATGTGTATTTCCTGCCCTACCTCATGGGGGAGCGCAGCCCTATCAACGATACCAATGCCCGGGGGACGTTCATCGGCATGACCATGGATACCTCCCGCTCCGACTTGGTGCAGGCGGTGCTGGAGGGTGTGGCCTTCGCCATCCGGGACTCCTTTGAGGTGGCCCGGTCCCTGGGACTGGAAATCCCCAGCACCAAGATCTGCGGCGGCGGCAGCAAGTCCCCGCTGTGGAGAACGATCTTTGCGAATGTCTTGGGAATTCCCCTGGAGCTGCTGAAAACCGAACAGGGCCCCGGCTATGGCGGCGCCATGCTGGCCATGGTAGGCTGCGGACAGTACGAGAGCGTACAGGCTGCGGCGGACGCCCTGGTGGAAGTGGCAGACCGGGTGGAACCGGACCCGGAGCTGACGGCCCGGTACGAAGCCCGGTACCAGCAGTTCCGGAAGATCTATCCCGCCCTCAGGCAGGTCTTTCCCCAGCTGCGGTGACGGGGGAGGGAAAACGCCGTACGTTTCGGGAGTGGATCGTGCGGGTGGCACTGCTGCTGGTGGGGCTGTGCATTGCCCATCTGGGGGTCACGCTGTTTCTGCAGACGGACTTGGGGTCCGACCCATTCAATGTGTTTGTGCAGGGGCTGTTCCGGTCTCTTCCGTGGCCCGCCTGGGCCGCCATGACCCACGGGCGGGTGCATCTCCTGGTGTCACTGGTGATTTTGCTGGTGCTGCTGGTGGTGGACCGGAGCTATGTGGGCGTGGGAACAGTACTGTGTATGGCCCTGGGCGGCCCCGTTATCGACCTGTACACCCTCTGGCTTTCGCCGGTAATCCACGGCGGCCTGCCGCTGCTGTGCCGGTTGGGCCTGTTGGTGGCAGGGTGCTTGATCCTGGCCTTCGGCATGACCATCGTCATCCGTTCCCAGGCGGGCACTGGTCCCAATGATCTGGTTGCGGTGGTGATCAGTGATAAGATGAAAAAGCCCTTTGGGCCGGTCCGGGTTGTGGCGGATTGTGCTTTCGCCGGAACGGGACTGGCCTTGGGCGGTGTGGTGGGCCTCGGCACAGTGGTGTGCGCCTTTTTGGTGGGCCCGGCTGCCCAGCTGTTTTTTCCGGCGAGTGAAAAAATTTGTCAGATTGCCCTGAGTCATTTTGCGGGAGAGTCCTCCCGTGTTTGAGGTGAGAGTTTATGACGATTGATTCCATTTTCGATCCTGCGTTTGCCCCCTACGGCAAAGTGCTGGAGGGGTATGACACTGCTGCACTGACCAAGACGCTGCAGGAGGTCACACCGGTGCCGGAAGGGGTGGAATATGTCCCCTCCCAGCCGGAGCTGGAGGCACTGCCCATCGCGGGCCAGCTCTCCGCTAATGCCTATGGCGGCATGCCCATTCAGCTGGGCTGGTGCAACGGGCACAACACCAAACTCAACTGCCTGGAATACCACCGGGACAGTGAGCTCAACTGCGGTGCCCAGGACTTTATCCTCCTGCTGGCCCGGGAGGACGAAATGGAAGGCGGTATGCTGGATACTGCCAAGGTCAAGGCGTTCCGGGTCCCCGCCGGGGTGCTGGTGGAGGTCTATGCCACCACGCTGCATTACGCACCTTGCTCCGCCGCATCCGGCGCGGGGTTCCAGGTGGTTGTGGTGCTCCCCCGGGGCACCAACGGCCCCAAGCCGGCACTGACGCCCCTGAACGGGGAGGATGAGACCCTGACCGCCTGCAACAAATGGCTGCTGGCCCATCCGGACTCCGACGAGGCCAAGGGCGGTGCCAAAGTGGGCCTGAAGGGCGTGAACATCGACATTGTCAACCTGATTTAAAAAGGAGAGAGTTGCTATGAATATTCCTGAAGTCAAACTTGGCATCATTGCCGTGTCCCGGGACTGCTTCCCCATTGCGCTGTCCACCAAGCGCCGGCAGAATATTGTGGCGGCGTACGGTGAGGGCCTCTATGAGTGCCCCATCACCGTGGAGAATGAGGCGGACGCGCTGAAGGCCCTGGAAGATGTCCGGGCCAACGGCGTCAATGCCCTGGTGGTGTTCCTGGGCAACTTCGGCCCTGAGACGCCGGAGACGCTGCTGTGCCAGAAGTTTGACGGCCCCACCATGTACATTGCCGCGGCGGAGGGCGACGGTGACCTGATCAACGGCCGGGGCGATGCCTACTGCGGCGTGCTCAACTGCTCCTACAATCTGGGCATGCGCCACCTGAAGGCCTACATCCCGGAGTATCCCGTCGGCACGGCGGAGGAATGTGCCCAGATGATCCGGGAGTTTATCCCCGTGGCCCGGGCCATCATCGGTGTGAAAAATCTGAAGATCATCACCTTTGGCCCCCGGCCACAGGACTTCTTTGCCTGCAACGCTCCCATCAAGGGCCTCTATGAGCTGGGCGTGGAAGTGGAGGAGAACTCCGAGCTGGACCTGCTGGTATCCTATAAGGCTCATGCGGGCGACGCCCGGATTCCCGGCGTCATTGCCGATATGAAGGCGGAGATGGGGGAGAAGACCTCCTATCCCGATCTGCTGGAGCGGATGGCCCAGTTTGAGGTGACGCTGCTGGATTGGGCGGAGAGCCACAAGGGCGCCCGCCAGTTCGTGGCGTTCGCGGACAAGTGCTGGCCCGCGTTCCCGGAGCAGTTCGGCTTTGAGCCCTGCTATGTCAACTCCCGCCTGGCCTCCAGGGGAATCCCCGTGGCCTGCGAGGTGGATATCTACGGCGCACTCAGCGAGTATATCGGAGCCTGCATCACCGGCGATGCCGTCACGCTGCTGGACATCAACAACTCTGTGCCCAAGTACATCTATGATGAGGAGATCGCTGGCAAGTTCGCCTACGATATCAAGGACACCTTCATGGGCTTCCACTGCGGCAATACCCCCAGCTGCAAGATGTGCGGCGGCTGTGCTGTGAAGTATCAGCTGATCCAGAACCGTCTGCTGGAAAACGGCGGGACGCCGGACTTCACCCGCGGCACGCTGGAAGGCGACATCGCACCCTCTGAGATCACCTTCTATCGACTCCAGTGCGACAGTGAGGGGACCCTGCGGGCCTATGTGGCGGAAGGCGAAGTACTCCCGGTGGCCACCCGCTCCTTCGGCGGTATCGGCATTTTTGCCATCCCTGAAATGGGCCGGTTCTACCGCCATGTGCTGCTCCAGAAGCGGTATCCCCACCACGGGGCGGTGGCGTTTGCCCACTGCGGCAAGGCACTCTTTGAGGTTTTGAAGTACTTCGGCGTCGGTGATATCGCTTACAACCAGCCCAAGAGCCTGCCCTATCCCACGGAGAATCCCTGGGGCTAAGAGAAACACTTCCGAAATTGGACCGTAGTCCAAAATACCGAGTCGAAAAATAATGCGGCAAAATCCTCTGTACTGCTGAAAATATCTGTGCGTTTGCGAAAGGCCACCGGACGTTATTCCGTTCGGCGGCCTTTTTCTACTATCTCGGGATAATCAAAAATAATGCAAAAAGCATAATAAATCTGTAAAAAACCAGCAAAAACATGGCATAATCTACAAAACAAATCGTCAATAATAGTAAAATGTTATAATTGCAAAAGATTCCCAAATTTGCTATTCTATATTCAGAAAAGGTTTTCTCGAGCCGCTGGGAAGGAAAATCAAAGATTTTTACCAAAGCAGCTCCTTTTGTTTTTTCAATTTTGAGAAAACGTTTTCACAAACTGGGAAATGAAAAGTGTTATCATTATTTTGAGAAAGGTTGGTGTCTATGAAAGTCGGTTTTATCGGGTTGGGGGTAATGGGGCGCCCCATGGCAAAGAATCTGCTGAAAGCAGGGCATGAACTGTTCGTGTACGATGTGGTTCCCAAGGGGGTTGAAGAGCTTGTTGCGTGCGGCGCCAACGCTATGGACAGCAATAAGGCGGTGGCGCAGAAAAGTGATGTGGTCATCACCATGCTTCCCAATTCTCCTCATGTCAAAACGGTGATCCTGGGTGCGGATGGCGTACTGGAGGGCCGCCATGAGGGAATGAAGATCATTGAAATGAGTTCGATTGCGCCTCTGGCGACAAAAGAAGTCGGCGCAGCATGCGCAAAGGCGGGAGTTCCCATGCTGGAGTCCCCTGTCTCCGGCGGAGAAATCGGTGCGATCAACGGAACGCTCGCCCTGATGTGCGGCGGTGAGGAATCTTTGCTGGAGGAGATGCGGCCCATTCTGGAGGTCATGGCTGGCACAATCACATATTGCGGCGCCTTGGGTGCAGGCAATACGACCAAGCTGGTCAATCAGCATATCATTGCGGTTGAAACTGCCGCGGTGGCAGAAGCGTTTGTCATGGGTCTGAAGGCCGGCGTGGAGCCTGAGGTCGTCTATAATGCGATCAGAAATGGCTATGCGGGGTCGAAAGTCCTGGACGGAAAGCTGGCAATGGCCATGGATCGCGATTTTAAGGCGGGCTTCCGGCTGGATCTGCACATTAAAGATCTGGCCAATGCTCTGGAGACGGGCCATGCGCTGGGAGCAGCCATGCCGCTTGCCAGCTTGGTTATGGATGAAATGAAGTATATGTCCGCAATCGGCGCCGGGTCTGAGGACAGCGCGGCGGTCATGCGCTATTATGAGAGACTTGCGGGTGTGGAGCTTACCCGCTCCAAGAAATAACAGACTTTGGGATACTTTTAAAGCAACCGGAATCGTATCGATTGAAATTGGATGGAGGAGCGACTATGAAAACTATGAGAAGATTTTTGCCTGTAGCACTTTCAGCGTTGTTCTTGGTCACTCTGGTCGCGGGCTGCGGCGATCAGGGTGAGAGCAGCACCGATGGGGAGGGCGGCAATACATATGAGATCACGATGACCTCATTTGATAATGCCTCCACAGTAGCCTGCCAGCTGGGCACCAAGTTTGCGGATTTGGTCTCGGAGAAATCCGATGGCCGCATCCAAATCAACTTCCATACCGACGCGACCCTGGGTAACGAAACAGAGCAATATGATCTGATCAAGAGCGGCGAGATTCAAATCTGTTATTTTGCGGACAGTTTTGGCAGTCAGATCGCATCTGGCTATGATCCCACCATCATTCCCTTCCTCTTTACCAGTATCGAGGATGTGGAGGCGGTCTTTGACAGCCCGCTGGGCGAGGCAATTGAGAACGCCGCATATGAAAACGGCAATGTTCGGTTGCTGGGATTGTCCCGCCGCAGCCCTCGCCTGCTGACCGCTTCGAAAGAGATCACCTCGCCGGAAGAGCTGGAGGGACTGAAGCTCCGGGTCCCCGAAATCCAGGCTTGGGTAACCGTGTGGAATTCCATGGGCGCTAACTGCACCGTGGTAAGCTGGTCTGAAACCTATTCTGCGCTGCAGACCGGCGTGGTTGATGGCCAGGAGAACCCTATTGACAACATCTACGCCAACAAGATCTACGAGGTCAACAAGTACATCATGCAGACCGAGCATCTGCAGTCTGTAAACCATTGGTGCGTCAATGCAGATTTCTGGGATGCCAATGGACCCTGCGGATCAGGAGATTCTGACCTCCTGTTTCCAGGAAGCTGCTGATTGGGCAAATGGAGCACTGGATGAGCTGAATGAGCAGTACATGGAGGAGATCTTGGCTGATGGTACGGTTTCCTTTGTGCCGGTGGACAAGGCCCTCTTCCAGGAGGCTGCCGCCAGCGGAATCGAGGCTGTCAAGGAAACCCTGCAGCCCGAGGCACAGGAGTACATTGAAGATTATCTGGCGGGATAACAGAACTGGGCAGAAAGATCCCTCCAAGTAACAACAGGCGGGCACAGTCCGCATCTTTCACGGGGCAGGGCTGTGCCCGCTGAATCACTTATGCATGGAAAAGAGGAGCGCTCATGAAGAAAATTGAGAAAGTCCTGAGCGTGATTTCGGGACTGTTCCTTGTGGCGATGTTTGTCCTCTGTCTGCTCCAGGTAATTTTCCGATTTGTCTTGCACATCTCTGCGCCATTTACAGAAGAGTTTGCCCGCATGAGCTATATCTGGATGGTATTTCTCATGCTCCCGGTTTTGGAGAGCAGGGACGAACAGATGAAGGTGACCTACTTCCTCGGAAAATTCCCCAAAAAGCTGCAACTGATCATCTACTGGATCATGAGCCTTTGCTACGTGGCATTTTTGGCGCTGCTGACCATTGGAAGTTTCCGACTGGTCACGAGCAGTACGACAGTTACATTTGCCTCAACACCCTGGCTGAAAACAAATTACCAGTATATCCCTATTTTGATCGGCAGCATTGCATCGATTGTTTTCGTGATTTTCCGTGCGCTGCGTGCAAAGGAAGTCCTGAATCATGAACAGATGGAGTACGAAGTGTAAAGGAGGCGCCGCATGCTGATTGCTATTTATGTGGGCCTGGTGATGATCTTATTCCTGATGGGCTTTGCCGTCCCCTATGCGTTGGGCATTTCCGCTGTGGTCGGAATGATTTACAGCGGGAGCTTCGGCTTCGTTCAGATGCAGACGATGGTCACCAAAATGGCCACGGGTGTAAACAGCTTCACCCTGCTTGCGATCCCGCTGTTTTTGCTTTCCGGCAAGCTTATGAACGTGGGCAGCATTACAGAGCGTATCTTTAAATTCTGCAATGCGCTGGTTGGCTGGATTCCGGGAGGCCTGGGTCAGGTCAATATCCTGGCGTCTGTAGTGTTTGCCGGAATGAGCGGGTCTGCGGTTGCCGATGCGGCAGGACTTGGCACCATTGAGATTCGGGCTATGAGAAACGAGGGGTTCGATGCGCCGTTTTCTGCAGGTATTACAGCGGCCAGCTCCACCATTGGCCCGATTATTCCGCCGAGCATCCCGCTAATCGTGTTTGGCTGCGTTGGCTCTGTGTCTATCTCCAAGCTGTTGGTGGGAGGCATTATTCCGGGCATCGTCTGCGCAATTTGCCTGGGAATTATGGTCGCCATTATCTCAAACCGCCGTCACTACCCTCGCAGAGGATTTCCCACGGTTTCCGAGCTATTTAAATTGGCCTGCTCTTCCTTTTTGGCACTGCTGACTCCGGTTATCCTGATCGGCGGTATTCTCACCGGCATCTTCACAGCAACGGAGGCCGCGGCTGTGGCTTCGGCGTATGCACTGTGCCTGACGGTTTTCATCTACCGGGAACTGGGGTTGAAAGACATTGTGCGGGTGGTCCGAGAGGTATGCGTTGAAACGGCAAGTATTATGCTGGTGGTTTCTGCATCCACGCTTTACGGATATATGATTACCAAATGCCAGATCCCCCAGATGGTGCTGGACCTGTTCCTTTCTATCAGTGATAACAAGGCAGTATTCCTGCTTTTGATCAACTTGTTCCTGCTGTTTGTCGGCTGCTTTATGGAAACAAACGCGGCCATCATGATTCTCACGCCCATCCTGCTGCCGGCGGCGGTTACATTTGGCGTTGATCCGGTGCATTTTGGATTGATTATGGTGTTCAATCTGATGATTGGACTGCTTACGCCCCCGGTTGGCATGTGCCTGTATGCCACGGCGCGGGTTGCAAATATCAGCTTTGAGGAAACTGTCAAGGGTACGGCTCCGTTCTATATCCCTCTGATTGTTACGCTGATTGCCATTACCGCTTTCCCCTGGCTCTCCACTTGCCTGGGCGGATAAAGTTCATTTCAAATCCTCACTGCATGCTATGGAAGGGAGCGGCGATATGAGTAAACTGACGGCTTCCCTGTTTTCCACCATCGACCGAAAAGATCTGCCTCTGAAAATTGATTTGAGCTCGAAGGCAATGGGAATTTTAGGGGCAATAATTTTGGTGACAAGTGTGTCCTCTGCGCATCAGATCCTGCACCTAGTCGGAGCTACTCTCTGTGTTTATGGAATGATCTGGCTGTGCGCAATTTACGAAATCCGAACAAAGGGACTTCCGGCATATGCGCGCTATTTGTCACGCGATATTTGTTTTTCGCTGGCATGGGCATTTTTGATGCTCATCTGGCTCATGACGGATATTCTGTAGCGGGGCATCTGCCCAGAGCGTGTATGTAACTCAGCCTGCCTGCGGGCAGCTGCAAAAAATTAAGAAAAGGAGTCGTTTCAAGATGGGTAATGAAGTAAGAGTTGCGTATTCCGAGGGAAAAATTGGACGCATCATTCTGGCGCGTATTCTTCCTGGCACGGATCTGTGCGAAGGTATCACCAAAATCCTTCAGGAGAAGAACATCCAAAGCGGCTGGGTCTCCATGATTGGAAGTCTGCAAAAGACCAGCTACTTCTATCTTGAGAAAAATGACGCCAAACTGGGCGCTGGCTATGGCCCGGCAAATCACAGAACTTTCCCGGTGGAGTTGTGCAATGCGATGGGACTGATCTGTGAGGGCGGTCTGCACATTCATGCCAGCATGTGCGGTGATGACGGCGTATTCTATGGCGGACACATCATTGCCGGAGAGAGCCCCTCCCTTGCCACGATTGAAGTCATGATTGTGGAGGTCGTTGGCGGAAACTTCGTGCGGGCATATGATCCCGAGGCGGACGGCACACATTTTGCACCTTACGAAACAAAGTGAGCTTTTACAAAAAGGTCTTTGTGGTGATTTTTTGATCACCACAAAGACCTTCCTCACAGCGGATGCAATGGAATTTTTGCAGAAGAGTCACATGGCTACAGATGCACGTTCCGAGCCAGAGCAACATTCCGAAGTTTCTCAGACAGCGTAGAAGAGGGGGGCGCAATGGAGTTGCCGTGCTGAAGAGACGGCTCGAAAACATAGTGGCGCATGTCCAAGCTGGGGTCCTGGATACGTTCCAGAATTGCCGTTCCCACACATTGGGCGATTGCCTGCAGATCGTAGACGGCGCTGCAGGGACACGTTGCGAACAACTGCATGTTTTCGATTTGATCGTGTCCAGCAAGGGAGATATCCTCCGGGACACGAATGTGATAATCCAAAAGCCGCTGCATAATACCGACGGTAGACATGTTGCTTTCCGAAAGAATTGCCGTGGGCTGTTCCGTGAAGGAAAAGAGATAGTCCACCGCCTGGATTCCGCCTTCAATGGTGAAATGCCCATTGAATACATACGGATAGCTGCCGTCCACCTCGATGCCGGATTCCCGCATAGCATCTACAAATCCCTGAAAACGGTCTCTGGCGTTGGGATAGATCTCTGGCCCGCGGACACAGTAGATTTTCCGATGCCCAGCCCGCAAAAGTTCCTTCGTCAGCAGCTTGCAGCCGGTATAGCCGTCTGTATCCACCAAGTCTCCATGAAAAT
>FR890829.1 GCA_000436875.1 Oscillibacter sp. CAG:155
CCGCCGTGTGGCACAGAGCCGCCATCCGCTCGACGGTCTCACAGGCAGAAGGCGGAAGCCGGCTCAGACCGGTCACCATCTGAGCGGTCAGGGCCTGCTGCACCGCCTGGCAGACACTGCGGACCCGGTCAAGTTCCAGAGAATTTCCGCAGGTGCCCGCGTTCTGCAGGGAGGCCGGGTCCGCGATGCCGTGTTCCAACTGCCAGTAAAGCAGCGCCTCGGCCTTATGGGAGCAGAAAGCCCTGCTGTGACAGGTGCAGGTGCTGTGCTCCAGTGGTTCCAGGAGCCGCACCGTGGCCGGGAGCCAGGGCATCTCCACCGTGATGACGGAGGTTTCGGTCATGACGGGGCCAGCGCCGCTCTGGCGGCGGGACAGCACGGCGGCCAGACGCTTTGTGCCCAGCTGTCGCACCAGCTTTTCCACTGGATAGGCGCGCAGCTGCGCAAACGCCGGCGCCTGGGCCATTTCGTCGGAAACGGGAGCACCGGAGGCCATCTGCTGCCGGAGCCACAGAATGGCGGCGATGCGGTGCCGGCAGATTCCGCTGCTGGGGCAGGAGCAGCGGCTCTCCCCCAGAGGTACCTTGATCAGGCAGATCGCATCTCCCACCCGAACCGTCACACCGTCTTTTTCTGCCTGTGTCTCCAGAGAGGGCAGGGCCGCAAGATCTTTTTTCGCCCGGTTTACAGTGCCCCGGTTGCACAGCCCGATCAGATAATCTTCGTCAGCGGCAGCCAATGCGGCCGCCAGAGGTTCCGGCAGCTTCACAAGCATGCCCTCCTTTATTCCCGCATCACAGCTGCCATGAAGTCCGCCAGCTTGGCAGGCGTCATGGCGCCTACATAGGCCCCTATATCGGCCAGATGCTCCGCAGTGGACCGGTCATAGGCGGGGGTGGCGGTTTCATCCAGCGCTGTCAGCGCGATGAGCTTGGCACCGCTTTCCACAATGTCGCGGCAGATGCCGTAGAGATTTTCCCGGGTATTCCCCTCGCAAAGATCACTGACCAGCACTACCATGGTGCGGTGCGGCGACGTGATAAGAGACTCGCAGTAGCGGAGGGCACCGGCGATGTCGGTCCCGCCTCCCAGTTGGATGCTCATCAGGGCCTCCACCGGGTCGTCCACGTAGCCGCTGAGATCCACCACTGAGGTGTCGAAAATCACCAGGCGGGTATCCAGCACAGGCAGTTTTGCAAAAATCCCCGCCATCACCGCACTGTGGATGATGCTGGGCATCATGGAGCCGCTCTCATCCACAGCCAGAATGACCCGCCACGGGTGGCAGCGTTTGATGCGGCCGTTGAAGTAGACCTTCTCCAGCATCAGACGGCGGGCATCCCGGTCGTAATGGGGCAGATTTTCCCGAATGGTGCGCTGGATGTCCAGATTGCGCAGAGAGCGTACGCTGCTCCGGCTGCTGCGGTCCAGCTTTCCCAGCGCTGAGCGCTGTACGTCGCTTTTCATCTGCTCTGTCAGCTGGTCTACCACCCGTTTCACGACACAGCGGGCAGCATCCAGAACGGGCCCCTTCATCAGGTGTTTCAGACTCAGAATGGTTTCCAGGAGGGCCTGGTTAGGCTCCATCTTCTCCAGGACTTCCCGGTTGGCCAGCAGCTCCGTCAGCTGATAGCGGTCCAGGGCATGCCGCTGCAAAATCTCCGCGGTTTCCCGCGGAAACAGGCAGCGCACTTCGCTGAGCCACCGGGCGACCGTCAGCTGGCTGGCACCGTGTCCGCCTTGAGGGTCCCGTTCTCCCTTCACATCCGCCCCAGCCTCACGGCCATAGAGAAAATCCAGGGCTTCATCCATGCGCACAAGCTGGCCGTCGGACAGCCCGATCTGCTGGTCCGCATTCTTCCCCAGGATCAGCCGCCAGCGGTTTAACGCAGCACCGTCGGTCAGCATCACGCGTCATCTCCTTCCTCTGCGAAGGCATCCAGCCGGGAGGCGGCCCATGCGTCCAGAGCTTCCGCCCGGGCATATGCGGTGGCGTCAACTGCCGCCGGCCGCTGGAGCGCACCGCCGTCTGCCCCGTGCAGCGCCGCGGCCCGCCGGGCGATGCGGTTCGTTTCCATGGGCAGGAAATAGCTGAAAGCCAGCCGCAGTTCCGGCAGGAGCACGGTAAAGTCCTGGTCCGT
>FR890830.1 GCA_000436875.1 Oscillibacter sp. CAG:155
GTACTCCGTGGGGCTCTGCCCCACCGCCCGCCGGAAGGCCCGGGAAAAATACAGCGGGTCCTCAAACCCCACGGAGGCTGCCACGGCGCTGATGGGCAGAGCGCTGTGGCGCAGCAGCTGGGTGGCCCGCTGGATGCGGTAGCGGATGAGATAGGCGCTGGGGGAGCAGCCGAACTCCGCCTGAAATGCCCGGTACAGACAGCTCCGGCTGACGCCTGCCTGCCGGGCTGCCTCATCCACGCCGATGGAGCGGGAGTAGTTCTGCTGCAGGAAGGCCGCCCCCTGTCGGGCGTAAACCGTCAGCGCCTCACCGCCCCGGGGAGGGGCCGTCTCCATCAAAAGCCCCAGGGCCGCCTGGAGATAGCCCGCCATCCGCACGGCACTGGGATAGTCTGCGCCCCGGGCCTTGTAGATGTCCAGCAGCGCCTGCCGCAGCCGCTCCCCCACCGCCGGATGCAGCACGGGGTGGGTGCGGGTGAAAGAGGTCTGAGCCAGCAGCAGCGCCGCGCTGGGCCCGGCAAACCCCACCCAGTAGTATTCCCAGGGGTCCTCCCGGTCCGCCTGATAGAGGATGGGCGTCTCCGGCCGGGCCAGGAAGGCGTCCCCGGCGGAGAGGACGAAAGTCCTGCCCTCCGTCTCATAGGTTCCCCGGCCGGAGACCACATAGTGGAGAAGATAGTGGTCCCGGACACCGGGGCCCCAGCCGTGGCCCGGCGGACATTTCTGAAAGCCTGAATTGTAAACCACCAGCGGCAGCTCCGCATGCGCGACCACCTTGAATGAGTGCTTGAAATCCCGGGCCATGGCGCCGTCCTCCCTCCTGCCTGCTCCTCCCTTTCAGCATACGCCGACGTAAACGGTTTTGCAACAAAAATCCATGGAAAGGGCCACGGCAGTGAATGGAAAAGACGGCAGTGCCCTGCTATGCTCAAATTAAGAACATCAAGGAGGTCTCACCATGGAGCAATCAACCCTGGAAACCCGCCTGCTCTCCGGCCGGCTGGACGGCGAGCTGACATGCCTGTACGGCGCGGAGCATCTGGAGGCGGCACGCAGCCGCTGCGCTGCCGTCCTGAGCGGCTTTGCCAAGACTTTTGAGTGCCTGCCCGAGGCCCTCTTCAGCGCCCCCGGCCGCACGGAGCTGGGCGGCAACCACACCGACCACCAGCACGGCCGGGTCCTGGCCGCCGCGGTGAATCTGGACATCCTGGCCGCCGCCGCGTCCAACCAGAGCGGCATGATCCGAGTTCAGTCCGAGGGATATCCCCTGATCGTGGTGGATCTGAAGGAGCTGACCCCCAAGCAGGCCGAGGAGAACACCTCCGCCGCATTGATCCGGGGCGTGGCCGCCCGGATGGCTGCCCTGGGCTGCCCCCTTCAGGACGCCGGTCTCGACGCCTACGTGGTCTCCAACGTCCCCGGCGGCAGCGGCCTCTCCTCTTCCGCCGCCTTTGAGGTGCTCATCGGCACCATGCTCAGTGAGCTGTTCTGGAACGGCAAAAGCTCCGCCGTGGAGATCGCCCAGATCGGGCAGTACGCCGAGAACGTCTTCTTCGGAAAGCCCTGCGGCCTCATGGACCAGACCGCCTCCTCCGTGGGCGGCGTGGTGGCCATCGACTTTGCCGACACCGCCCACCCGGCGGTGGAGAGCATATCCCTGGACCTCCATGCCCAGGGATATGCATTGTGTATCCTGGACTCCGGCGCGGGCCACGCGGACCTCACCGGGGAGTATGCCGCCATCACCGATGAGCTGAGGGCCGTCTCCCACCACTTCGGCAAGGAGGTCCTCCGGGAGGTACCGGAGGCGGACTTCCTGCGGGAACTGCCGGCGCTGCGGAAGGAGGCCGGGGACCGGGGCGTTCTGCGGGCCTTCCACTTCTATGCGGAAAACCAGCGGGCCGCCGACGAGGCCCAGGCCCTGCGGGACGGGGATTTCGACCGCTTTTTGGAACTGGTCCGGGCCTCCGGCCGCTCCTCTGCCCAGTATCTGCAGAACGTGGTGCCCACCGGTCAGACGGAGCACCAGGAGCTGATGGTGACCATCGCTCTCAGCGAGCGCATTCTGGCGGGCCGGGGCGCCGTGCGGGTCCACGGCGGCGGCTTCGGCGGCACTGCCCAGGCCTTTGTGCCCCTGGACCTGCTGGAGGAATTCAAGACGCGGACCGAGGAAGTGCTGGGCGCAGGCAGCTGCCACGTGCTCTCCATCCGCCCCGTGGGCGGCACCCGGATCGCGTGAGGAGGAAGAGACCATGATCGATACCTTTCTTGCCGAGCTGGCGGATTACGGCGTCCGCACGGGCCTCATCGAGGAGGCCGACCACACCTGGGCGGTGAACCGGCTGCTGGAGGCGCTGCACCTGACGGCTTTCACCCAGCCGGAGACGCTGCCCCAGCCCCCCCGCCCCCTGGAGGATATTCTCCGGGACATCCTGGACTGGGCGGAAGCCAACGGCCGCATCGAGGGCGGCGTGGTCAGCCGGGACCTGCTGGACACGGAGCTGATGGGCCGCCTGACGCCCCGCCCCTCCCAGGTGCTTACTACCTTCCGGGAGCGCTATGCCCAGTCCCCGGAGACCGCCACCGACTGGTACTACCGGTTCAGCCAGGATACGGACTACATCCGCCGCTACCGCATCGCCCGGGATGTGAAATGGGTCACCTCCACGGAGTTTGGGGACCTGGACATCACCATCAACCTCTCCAAACCGGAGAAGGACCCCCGGGCCATCGCCGCCGCCAAGGCGGCGCCCCAGAGCGGCTATCCCAAGTGCCAGCTGTGCCGGGAGAATGAGGGCTACGCCGGCCGGGTGGACCATCCCGCCCGCCAGAATCACCGGGTCATCCCCGTCACCATCGATGGGCAAAGCTGGTTCTTCCAGTACAGCCCCTATGTCTACTATAACGAGCACTGCATCGTCTTCAACGGCAAGCACATCCCCATGAAGATCGACCGCTCCACCTTCCGCAAGCAGCTGGACTTCATCCGCCAGTTCCCCCACTACTTCGTGGGCTCCAACGCGGACCTGCCCATCGTGGGCGGCTCCATCCTGAGCCATGACCACTTCCAGGGCGGCCGCTACACCTTTGCCATGGAGAAGGCTCCAGTGGAAAAGACCGTCTCCTTCCCGGGCTTTGAGGACGTGGAGGCGGGCATCGTCCACTGGCCCCTCTCCGTCATCCGGCTGCGCTGCGCCGACGATGAGCGCCTGGTGGACCTGGCGGACAAGATTCTTGCCGCCTGGCGGGGATACTCGGACCCCGACGCCTTTATCTTTGCCGAGACCGACGGTGATCCCCACAACACCATCACCCCCATCGCCCGCAAGCGAAACGGCAAGTACGAGCTGGACCTGGTGCTGCGCAACAACATCACAACGGAGGAGTACCCCCTGGGTGTGTTCCATCCCCATCAGGAGCTCCACCACATCAAAAAGGAGAACATCGGCCTCATCGAGGTTATGGGCCTTGCGGTGCTGCCTGCCCGGCTGAAGAACGAGCTCAAGGAGCTGGCGGATGTTCTGGTCTCCGGCGGCGACCTGCGGGGGAGCGACACCATCGCCAAGCACGCCGACTGGGCGGAGGAGCTGCAGACGCGCTACACCTTCACCGCCGACAATGTGGAGGGAATCCTCCAGGACGAGGTGGGCAAGGTGTTTGCCCGGGTGCTGGAGGACGCAGGCGTCTACAAGTGCACCCCCGAGGGCCGGGCGGCCTTTGAAAAGTTTATCGCGTCTGTAAAATAAAGCACATCACCTGTCCTGAAAAGGCAGGCGAACCAACCGGGCGCCCCGCTCCGGCGGGAGAGCCCCAGAACAAAGAAGGAGGAAACGGGTATGAAAACGATTCTTGTTGCCGGCGGCGCCGGCTACATCGGCAGCCATATGGTGGCACTGCTGGTGGAAAAGGGCTATGACGTAGTGGTGGTGGACAACCTGCGCACCGGCCACTGGCAGGCGGTGAAGGGCGCCCGGAAGCTCTATGTGGGCGACCTGCGGGACGCGGCCTTCCTGGACACTGTGTTCAGCGAGAACCACATTGACGGCGTCATCAACTTCGCCGCCTACTCCCTGGTGGGCGAGAGTGTCACAAACCCCCTGAAGTACTACGGCAACAACGTGGCGGGCTCCCAGTCCATGCTGACGGCCATGAAGGAGCACGGCGTGGACAAGATCGTCTTCTCCTCCACTGCCGCCACCTACGGCGAGCCGGAAAAGCAGCCCATCGAAGAGTGCGACCGCACCGACCCCACCAACCCCTACGGCGCCACCAAGCTGGCCATCGAGGGGATGCTCAAGTGGTGCGACAAGGCCTACGGCATCCACTACGTGGCGCTGCGGTACTTCAACGCCGCCGGCTCCAACCCCGATGTGGGCATCGGTGAGGACCACAACCCCGAGTCCCACCTGATCCCCCTGGTGATGAAGACCGCCCTGGGCCAGCGGGACCACATCGGCATCTTCGGTGACGACTATCCCACCCCCGACGGCACCTGCATCCGGGATTACATCCACGTCCGGGATCTGGCGGAGGCCCATCTGCTGGCGCTGGAGCACCTGGAAAAGACCGGCGAGAGCGGTGTGTTCAACCTGGGCAGCGGCGACGGCTACTCCGTCAAGGAGATCATCGACACCGCCCGCCGCATCACCGGCAAGGCCATCCCCGCCGTGGTGGAGCCCCGCCGGGCCGGCGATCCCTCCGTGCTGATCGCCTCCAACCACAAGGCCGCCGAGGTCCTGGGCTGGAAGCCCAAGCGGGGATTGGACGAGATCATTGCCGACGCCTGGACCTGGCACTCCGGCCACCCCAACGGCTACGAAAACTAACATCACATGGGCAGTGGGGCCTGCGGTTCCCCGGCCCATAAAAAAGAAGGAGCATTGCCGTCATGGCAATGCTCCTTTTTTGATTTGTTACCGTGTCAGTAGTCAGTCCCGGCGGCGCGGACAGCGTCCACATATACCTGCCAGAAGATGGCGTCCAGCCGCTGGAGCATCGCCGGGGACTGGGCATAGTCCTTGACGCTCCTCAGGGCCTCCCAGTCGGTGCCGTTGGCATCGTTGTAGGCATCCGTCAGCTCCGGCAGGCGTGCGTTGACTTCCTCCAGCGTGACGGTGTGGGTCTGGATGTTCCCCTGATCGTCGGGACAGGTCCAGGATACGGTGCCGAGATTGTCCACCACGGCCAGCATCTGAGGGGCCAGGTAGGGCATCAGTTCGTTGGTGAGCCCATCGATTTTCCGTTCAAAGTCCACGGTCCAGCCATAGGGCTCGGCGCTGGTCTCCAGACGGAAGGTGTAGCTCCCCAGCCTGTCGAGATGAAGCGCCTGGGCCACCTCGTTCAGGGCGGAGGGATTTCCCACATAGGGCGTCCGGGCCTCATAGAGGGTTTCAAACTGCTCCAGGGCCTTTCCGGCGGTGATGGTCCCCTCCTGCCAGATGAGACGGCCGCACAGGTAGACCTCCTGCACTCCCTCCAGCGGGATGTCCAGCTTTGCAGAGGCGGTGTTGTGCAGCGGGGAGACCAGCCCCTCCCGGGCGGAGATCTCCACCACGCCGTCCTGGCTCCTGGTATTCCAGCCCCAGTAGGCATTGGCGGAAGCGGCGGAGGAGATGCGCAGGGAGAGGACCTCATCGGATTGCTCCACATAAAATACCATGCTCTCGGGGCCGGCGGCACTTCCCAGCAAAAAAAGTTTCGCTGCCAGCACTCCCATGAGTACCAGCACTGTCACCAATACCGCCAGCACCACCCGCTTCCAGCCCCGGCGCTTCACCTTTTTCAGATAGTCCACCTCTTTGGCGGTTTCCTCCTCCGGCGTGGGCTCCGGGGCGCGCATGGCGGCAAGACGGGCCGCACAGGCGGGACACGACGTAAGATGGGCCTCTACGGCATCGTTGGTCTCCGGCTCCGTCAGCCCCTCCACATAGGCGGGCAGCAGGTCCCGCACCACTGCACAGGGCAGATTATCCTTCATGGTGTTCCCCTCCTTTTTTCAGCTGTTCCTTGCTCCGGTAAAAGGTCACCCGGGCCCAGGTTTCCGTCCGGCCCAGCACCTCCCCGATCTCCCGGAAACTCAAGCCCCCGAACGTGCGCAGATACACCACCTCCCGCCCCGGCTCCGGCAGGGCGTGGATGCGCCGCAGCAGCGACAGGTGGCCGTCCCGGTCCATCGCTTCCGCCTCGGCGGAGGGCAGAGGCGGCAGACCGTCGTCGGTCTCCGGCAGCGGCTCCTCCCGGCGGCGTTTGCGGACGTGCTGATAAAAAAGGTGCTTTGCGATCTGACACAGCCAGGTGGACACCTTGCAGCTGCCGTCAAAGCGGTCCGCCGACCGCACCGCCTGGTAAAAGGTCTCTTGGGTCAGCTCCTCCGCTGTCTCCGGGTCATGGCACAGGGAGAGAAGAAACTTATAGACCGTCCGGGCATGGGCGCGGTAAATTTCCTCCATGGATTCCACGGGCGTCTCCCTCCTCTCTTCGTCCATAAATCCCCGGCAGGGATAATTCGTTACACTCGGGGGCAAAAATTTAAGAAAGAAAAAAGGGGCCCGTTCAGGGTCCCTTTCCGCGGTCCGCCGGAGCGTCAGCCCATGGCGGTGGTGTCAAACATCTCCTCGAAGGAACGGAGGTAGTAGTCTGCCTCCGCCTGGATGGCCGCCTGGTCTGCCTCCGCTGCCGGGTTGTAGACTCCCGCCACCCGGAAGCCTGCCGCCTTGGCGGTGCGGATGGCGGCCAGGGAGTCCTCGAAGACCACCGTGTCCCGCTTGCTGGACTGGAGCCGCCGCATGGCCCCCTCGTAGATGGCGGGACTGTCCTCTTTCTGGGCGCCCACATCGGCGCAGGTGATCAGCCCGCGGAAATAGCCGTCGATACCGGCGCAGCGCAGCGCTGCCTCCGCCAGGCGCCGGTCCGTGGAGGTGGCCACGTACATCCACACTCCCTCCATCTTCAGAAGGGACAGTGCCTTGTCCACACCGGGCTTGGCCTGGACGCGGTGGCAGTAAAAGTCTGCCGCGCCGGAGCTGACCTCCCCCAGAATCTCCTCCAGGGAGGCGGTGAGGTGGTAGTGTTCCTTGCAATAGGCCGCGCCCTCCTTGGGCGTCATGGCGGACACCAGGGCGCCTACGCCGGGCTCCGGGTCGGCGCCGTACTTTTTCAGCAGGTCCAGGCACAACTGCTCCCAGAAGGAAGCGGTGTCCAGTAGCGTGCCGTCCAGATCAAAAATTGCACTTTGCAGTCTCATGGAATCATTCCTCGCTTTCCGAAGCCGGAAAAACTTCCGGTAGATCTCATTGTATCACTGTGATAGGATGGAAAACAAGGAACAAAGTGTGAAAGGTGGGAACTCTATGCGGCTGTTTACGGCAATCCGCCCCTCCCCGGCGGCGGAAGAAACCCTGCTGGCGGCCCAGGCGGAACTGCGCCGTCTGGGCCGGGGGAGCTTTCCCCGGCGGGAGATGCTGCACCTGACGCTGGCCTTTCTGGGCGAGACGGCGGACGCTGCGGCGGCAAAGGCGGCGGTGGAGGAACTCCGGGGCACCGGAGCCTTTTCCCTGACAGTGGAGGGCGTGGGCCGCTTCGGAGATACCTGGTGGGCGGGAGTGCGGGAGAACTCTGCTTTGGAGCATCTGGCCCTGGGACTTCAGGAGAACCTGCGCCGCCGGGGCTTTGCCATCGAGGCACGGCCCTGGATGCCCCACATCACCCTGGCCCGACACTACCAGCTCAGGGAAACGATGTCCGCGCCGTCCCTCCCGCCTGTGGAGATGGAGGTCCAGGAGGTACTGCTGCTGGAATCCCTTCAGCGGGAAGGCCGGAGCGTGTACGAGGTACGTTGGGCCTCGGCACTGTAAAGAAAAACAGGAGAGGGGTCCCCTCTCCTGTTTTCTTTACTGCCAACGGAATTGCCGGGCGGTATATTGGTCGGCGCAGCGGAAAAACAGCTCCCGGCTGCGGAACTCCAGCTGGGGACAGCCTTCCATGGGATGGAAGGATACCACCCGCCGCTGCCGGTCCACCCAGATGCGGATGACCGGTTCAGCCTGGGGAGCGGTCATGTGAGATCTTCGCCCGCCGCCAGGGCCTCCTTGGCCTCTTCAATGGTCGTGCCGCCGGAGAAGTGGCCGCCGCAGCTCATGGAGTATTCCCCGATGACATTGTGCTCACTGTCGTACAGGGGAATTGTGAATTCGTGGGGGCACTCCTGTGCGGAAAGGTTGGGGATGGCTTCCTCGTCTGTCCGGGAGATATAGCTCTGCTGCCCATCCGAGCGGCCTACGGCGATCAGATCCGGCAGGTATCCGACATAATAACACAGTCTTCTGTCGCCATAAGACTCGCCCCGGCTGTTGACGGGATACTGATCATTGACCAGGGTATTCAGCAGGGGCCGTTCCACGTCTGTGTCCAGAGTGTCCGGGTTGCTCACAAAGTATTCCACCATACACAAAGGCGCACCGCAGAACTCGTTTTTGGTGATAAAGTACTTGTACCAGACGCCGTTGATCTGGGCATAGGAACTGAGATCATCGTCCGGCAGCAGCGTGCCGCCCCGGCTGGCGATCAGCTCCGGGTCTCCCCGGACGGCGGTCTCCATAATGACCCGGAGTTCGTCGGAGACGGCGGGCGCCTGCGGCGCAGGGGTCTGGACCGCATCCTCCGGCTGAGAGATGGGTTCTTCCATCTGGGCGGCCGTTTCCGCCGGCGTCTCCTGGGGGGAAGAGGTCTCCTCCGGCAGGGGTTCCGCCGCCGGCACAGCCGTTTCGGAAGGTTCGGTCTCCGCAGGCGTCTTTTCCGGCTGCGGGGCAGTTTGAACAGCTGCGGAAGTTTCCGGCGCTGCCGTTACCAGCGAATCTCCGGCGGACAGGGCCGCCGCTGTTCCGCAGGTCAGCACCGCCGCCGCGGCCAGCAGATCCAGAAAACGTCTGCGGCCGTTCATGGGAGCGATATGCAGCATTTTTTTCAGTCTCCTTTCCAGGACCTCCCGGGAGGAGAGACACAGGGCCCAGGGGCCTGCATCTCCAGGGTTCCCGGCGGCCATTTGCAGCAGGAGCCGACCGTACCGGAGCCGTTCCCGGCGATTCAGGAGTCCGGCTACGTCCTCGTCGCAGCGTTCCTCCTCTACCTCCCGGACGGTTCGGTCCAGCATGTGAAATAACGGATTGTACCAGTGCAGGATCAGGGCGGTCATGGCGCAAAGCCGCACCCACAGATCGCCCCGGCGAATGTGGTCCAGCTCATGGAGCAGCAGGCACTTGAGCGCTTCCGGGTCTGAGTGTGTTTCCGGCAGCAGCACCACCGGGCGCAGCACACCCGTTACCAGCGGGGACGATACCGCCGCTGAGGTGCGCACCGCCACCGGGCAGTGCAGGCCCAGCAGGGCGCAGCAGTGCGGGAGCGTTTCCAAAACCGTTTCCTCCGTCACCGGCCGGGAGGTATGTACTAGACGCCCCAGGGCCTTGCGGGTCCGCAGTTTCCGCACCAGCAGCCACGCGGCTCCCAGCAGCCAGATGCCTGCCGACAGAGCCAGGACCCACCGGGGCAGGACCAGCGTTCCACCCGGTGCCGTGGCGCCGGTGATCTCCGGCACCACGGGCAGTACAGGGGCTACTGCGGTGCCTGGCAGGGCGGACTCCGTCGGCACCGGAGCGGGCGTGTTCCCTGCCGCGGCCGGGAGTGAGGTGAGAAGTCCCCGGACCAGGGAAAAGAGCCGCCCCAGAGGCACCAGCGCAAATACTAGGCTCAGCCGCACCATCCAGTCCTCCCACCGGGCGCTCAGCCGTCCCCGGGACAACCACCGCAGCAGCAGGCACGCCGCCGTTGCCGCGCTGCCGGAGATGGCCAGGCTCGCCAGCGTATCAATCAGCATGTTCCGCCTCCTGTTCAAACCAGCGGCGCAGGGTGTCCAGCTCCTCCTTTTTCAGAGGTTCTCCGCCGTAGAAGGCCGCCAGAAAGTCCAGCAGGTCTCCGTGGTAGTGTTCATCCACCAGGCGCCGGGCCTCCAGCTTTTGGTAGCCCTGCTCCGTGACGGCGGGGGTGTAGAAATTGGACCGGCCCCGGCGCTCCACGGATAAAACGCCCTTTTCCACGAGGCGGCTCAAAAAGGTGGACATGGTCTGGATCTTCCATCCCTTGTGGGAAAAGAGTTCCAGCAGCTCCGCAGCGGTCACCGGCGATCCGGCGTCCCAGATCACCCGCATGATCTCCATCTCAGACTCCGACAAACTTTGAAATTGGCCCATGTGATGCACCTCCAAAAACTACATCAATGTAGTACATCTTCTTTATACTACAACTGTGTAGTATATGTCAAGCGGAAGGATGAACCTTTCCACAAAAAACACCGCCCCGTGGAAAACGGGACGGCGTTTTATCAGAGATTGGGATTTTTTCTAGGGCTTCTCAGCAGAGCTTGGCACCGGCCGGAATGGCGTCATCCACCATCAGCAGGTGGAGCTTCTCTTCGCCGTGCTCGGTGTGGACGGCGGAGATCAGCATGCCGTTGGATTCAAGGCCCATCATCTTCCGGGGCGGCAGGTTCACGATGGCAACCAGCGTCTTGCCCACCAGGTCCTCCGGCTCGTAGAACTTGTGGATACCGGAGAGGATCTGACGGTCCGTGCCGGTGCCGTCGTCCAGAATGAACTTGAGGAGCTTTTCGCTCTTCTTCACGGCCTCACAGGACTTCACCTTCACCACCCGGAAATCGGACTTGCAGAAGGTGTCGAAGTCCACCTTCTCCGTGAGCTGGGGCTCCACCTCCACGGCGGGCAGCGCGGCCTTCCGGGCCGCGGCTTCCAGCTCCTCCAGCTCGGTGAGGGCCTTCTCCGCGTCGATGCGGGGGAAGAGGTTCTCGCCCTTGGTGACGACGGCGTCCTCCGGCAGGCTGCCCCAGGCAGCGGCGCTGTCCCAGGTGCGGACATCGGCGCCGGCGCCGATCTGGGCGAAGAGCTTGTCGCAGCTCTCCGGCATGAAGGGGCTCAGGAGGATGCCGCAGATACGGGTGGTCTCCAGGAGGTTATAGAGAACGTGAGCGAGACGGGCGCTGTTTTTCTCCATGTCCTTGGCCAGGGCCCAGGGGGCGGTCTCGTCGATATACTTGTTGGCCCGCTGGATCACGTGGAACACCTCATCCAGGGCCTTGTGGGGGGCGAAGGTTTCCATGGCGCTTTCATACTTTGCCCGCAGACCGGAGGCCATGGCGATAAGATCGGTGTCGAAGGACTCCGGCGCGCTGCAGCTGCGGCAGCCCTCCGGCAGCTTGCCGCCGAAGTACTTGCCCACCATGGCGGTGGTGCGGGAGACCAGGTTGCCCAGATCGTTGGCAAGGTCGGTGTTGATGGTCTGAATCAGCAGCTCGTTGGAGAAGTTTCCGTCGGAGCCGAAGGGGAACGTGCGCATCAGGAAGAAGCGCAGGGCGTCCACGCCGAATTTCTCCGCCAGGATATAGGGGTCCACAACGTTGCCCTTGGACTTGCTCATCTTGCCGCCGTCCAGCAGCAGCCAGCCGTGGCCAAAGACGTGCTTGGGCAGAGGCAGCTCCATACTCATGAGCATGGCGGGCCAAATGATGGAGTGGAACCGGACGATCTCCTTGCCCACGATATGGACGTCGGCGGGCCAATACTTGTCGTAGTCGTGGTAGCGGTCATTCAGATAGCCCAGGGCGGTGATATAGTTGGAGAGGGCGTCCACCCACACGTATACCACGTGACCCGGGTCGAAGTCCACGGGGATGCCCCAGGTGAAGGAAGTGCGGGAGACGCACAGATCCTCCAGACCGGGATCGATGAAGTTTTTCACCATCTCGTTGACCCGGGAGCGGGGCTGGAGGAAGTCGGTATTTTCCAGCAGATCCCGGATGCGGTCGGCGTACTTGGACAGGCGGAAGAAATAGGCCTCCTCCTCCGCGTCCTGGACCTCACGGCCGCAGTCGGGGCACTTGCCGTCCACCAGCTGGCTCTCGGTCCAGAAGCTCTCGCAGGGCTTGCAGTATTTGCCCTTGTAGGTGCCCTTGTAGATGTCGCCCTTTTCATACATCTTCTTGAAGATCTTCTGGACGCTCTCCATATGGTAGTCGTCGGTGGTGCGGATGAAACGGTCGTTGGAGATGTTCATCAGCTTCCACAGATCCTTGACGCCCTTGGGACCTTCCACGATGCGGTCCACGAACTCCTTGGGGGTGATGCCGGCCTCCTTGGCCTTGTCCTCAATCTTCTGGCCGTGCTCGTCGGTGCCGGTGAGGAACATTACGTCGCACCCGGTCAGACGCTTATAGCGGGCGATGGCATCGGTGGCCACGGTGCAGTAGGTGTGGCCGATGTGGAGCTTGTCGGAGGGGTAGTAGATGGGGGTGGTGATATAGAACTTCTTTTGTTCCATAGGTATTCTCCTTTGTTACGACGCTCCGAATGGAAGAGCGCCGGAAATCACAGCGGGATCGCTCCCGCAATCATACACTCGTTTATTATATCGAACCGCTCCCCAAATTACAACGATTTGCGGAAGTTTTCCTGGAAAATGACAGCAAAAAGCGCCGGTGCATTTGCACCGGCGCCGGTTGCTGGGAGGTGTGGGGAACACGGGCCGCCCCCACAAAAAGGAGCGGTGTTCCCCCCGGCCGAAAAGGGACAGAGGGGGTCCCGACGGCCGAAGATCAGACAAGACCACCGAATTTCAGGTAGTTCTTGACGAGGTCATAGTATTTGACGTTGACCTGCAGTGCGCGGCTGTGCTTGCCGCAGTCCTCTGCGGGGATGACGCGCGCTTCATAGGCATAGACCTGAGAAAGATCGTTTTTCATCGTGATACAACTCCTTCAGCTCAGAATTTACATCCGCAGCCTCTTTACGGGGCTGCTCCCTTGCTGTACACTTATCATAGTGCGAGGCCCCTGGAAAGTCAAAACGGTAAAACCGATTGTGATAATTAACAAAACCGATGGACGTTTTTTGTGGAAAGGAGCAAAAAAGGATGGACATCAAGAACCCAGAGTATATTCTGGAGATCGCCCGGCAGCAAAGCGTGACCCACGCGGCGGAGAAGCTGTTCGTCACCCAGTCCACCCTGAGCCAGTACCTTCTGAAGCTGGAAAGCGAGCTGGGAACGCCCCTGTTCTTCCGGGAAAAAACGGGTCTGGTGCCCACGGAGGCGGGGCAGGTATATCTCCAGGCGGCCCGGGCGGTGGTGGAAGTCCAGAACGCGGCGGCGGCCAGCATCGCGGCGCTGAAAAAGGAGGGGTTCCTCTGCGTGGGGGTCTCCTTCTGGGGGCTGACGCTGGTGACCGATCTGCTGCCGGCCTTCAAGGCCCGGTTTCCGGACATTACCCTGCGGCTGTTTGTGGATGACTATGCCCATCTCAAGGGGATGATGCAGGCGGGTCGGATCGACCTTGCCGTCATCTCCATCACGGAGGACGACGACCGCCCGGCCCAGGGGGCCGTGCCGCTGCGGCGGGAGGAGCTGGTGGCGGCGCTGCCCCGGGAGGCGGCCTACTGCCTGGAACATCCGCAGGAGGAGATCATTTCGGTGGAGCAGCTGCCCCAGGTGCTGGATACGCTGAGTTTTGTCTCCCCGGACGAGGGGGCCAGCATCCGCCGGATCGAGGATGCCCTGTTCCGCAAGCTGCTCTATCGGCCGCATGTGATCTGCGAGGTAGAGCGGGAGGACAGTGCCGCCCGGATGGTGGCTGCCGGTGTGGGTGCGGCCATCCTCTCCGTGGAGGACGTGCGGGGCGTTGGGGAGATCCGGGCGTTCCGGCTGGACCC
>FR890831.1 GCA_000436875.1 Oscillibacter sp. CAG:155
CCCACGAAAAGCGTCCGGGCCGGTTCCGCCTTCAGCTCCCCCAGCACCAGATGGATGCCGGCGGGGTCCGGCTTCACCGGCACACCGGGCACCTTGCCCCGGATCAGGTGGAACACGCCGGGGAAAAAGTGTTCCACGATGGTCTTGCTGAACTCGTGGGCCTTGTTGGAGTAGACCGCCAGGGTGATCCCACGGCCCCGCAGGTCCGCCAGCAGCTCCGGGATGCCGTCATAGGGAGCCGTGCGGTCCAGGTTGTGGGCACCGTAATAGGCAGAAAACTGCTCCAGTGTCTCCGCCAGCTGCTGAGCACTGCGGCACTCCGGCGGGGAGAACTTCTCCACCAGGTTGGGAATCCCATGGCCCACCATGGCCTTGAACTCCTCCACCGAATAGGTCCGCCAGCCGTTTTTCCGGCACACCCAGTTGCCCGCCGCCGCCAGATCGTCAATGGTATTGAGCAGCGTTCCGTCCAGGTCAAAAATCACTGTCTGATACATGCCGCGCCTCTTTTGTCCTTAAAATGTTCTTTCCCATTGTAGCAGGTCCCGGTGCCGTCCGCAATCTGCAAAGAGACAAAAGGCGCGGCATTCGCCGCGTCTTTTTGTGCCATTTTCCGCAAGGGATTAGAGGGGACACGCCGCGCGGCCGGAAGCCGTCAGGATCATGCACCGGGTATAGCCTGCGGCCCGGGCCCAGTCCGCCGCCTGCCGGTAACCCCAGACCACCGTGCCCGTCTGGTGGCTGTCGGCGGTGAGGATGATCTCTCCTCCCCGCTCCCGCCACGCCCGCAGCAGGAATTGGGCGGGATAGGGTGCGCTGCGGTATCCCCGGGAGACGGCGCCGGTATTGATCTCCAGCAGCGTCCGCTCCGGGTCCGCGGCGTGCAGAGCCTCCAGCGCCGCCGCCCGGTAGCGGGGGGCGGTCTCGTTGAAGAACGCGGCGGACTCATTGAACTTGGTGACAAGGTCGATGTGGCCCAGGATGGTGGGACACCGGGCGGCCATGGCCGCCACGTCGGCGTAATATTCCTCCGCCATGGCCAAGACATCGCCACAAAACATCTCGTCCCGGCACGCCGCCAGCTTTTCCCGGTCCCAGTCCACGCAGTGATACGCCCCATTGGCCGGGTCGTAGAGATTGTGGACGGAGCCGATCCAGTAGTCCGCCCAGTCCGGCACCGGCTGGGGGGAGCAGCTGTCCTGCTCGATGCCCAGCAGCACCTCCATCCGGCCCCGATACACCTCCCGCAGCCGCTCCAGCCGGGTGCGGTAGTCCGTCAGGTCCTCCGGCAGCACGCCGCCCGCGTCGTGAGGCACCGGGGTGTGGCTGTGGCCGGAGGCGCCGAAGTACCGGACCCCGGCGGCAAAGGCTGCCGCGGTCATGGCCTCCAGAGAATCCCGGCCGTCACAGAGATCGGAGTGGGTGTGGACGGAGCACTGCTCCGGCGCAAAGCTCATTGCATCCGCTCCTGCTTGACCTTATGGTCGATGACGTGGCGCTTTTCCAGCTCCGCCGTCACATCCTCCACGGTGATGCCCATCTGGACCATCAGCACCATCACATGGTAGGCAAGGTCCGCGATCTCGTAGATCGTCTCCTCCTTGTCCTCCTTGCGGCCGGCGATGATGACCTCGGTGCACTCCTCGCCCACCTTCTTGAGAATCTTGTCCAGGCCCTTTTCAAAGAGATAGGTGGTATAGCTGCCCTCCTTGGGTTGGGTCTTGCGGCCCTGAATCAGGCGGTAAAGGCCCTGATAGCTGAACTGCTTGAGTTCTTCGGAGAGGTAGATCTCATTGAAAAAGCAGCTCTCGGCGCCGGTGTGGCAGGCGGGGCCGTCCTTGACCACCTCCACTACCAGGGCGTCGCCGTCGCAGTCAGCGGTGATGGACACCACATGCTGCACATTGCCGCTGGTCTCCCCCTTGCGCCAGAGTTCCTGGCGGCTGCGGCTCCAGAAGCAGGTGCGCCGCTCGTCGATGGTGATGGCCAGGCTCTCCTCGTTCATATAGGCCAGCGTCAGGACCTCCTTGGTGTAGTGGTCCTGGACGATGGCGGGAATCAGGCCCTTTTCGTCAAATTTCAGTTCCATAGCGTCTTATGCTCCTTTTTTCTTGTCCATGCATTGGCAATGCGGACGCAAACGCAGTCTCCGCCCGCTTTGTCTTTTTCAAAGCCGCATCTCCACACCCTTGCCCCGGAGGTACTGCTTGAGGCTGCGGATGTCCACCTCGCCGGTGTGGAAAATGGAGGCAGCCAGCCCCGCGTCGATGCCGGGGTGGGTGAAAAGCTCCGCAAAATCCTCCATCTTCCCCGCGCCGCCGCTGGCAATGATGGGTACGCCCACCCGGGCTGCCAGGGCGTCCAGCATGGGGAGGTCAAAGCCCTCTCTGACGCCATCGGTGTCGATGGAGTTGAGGACGATCTCCCCGGCGCCGTTTTCCACGCCCCGGACCGCCCACTCCATGGCGTCGATGCCGGTGTCCTCCCGGCCGCCCTTGGCAAAGAGCCGGAACTGCCCGTCCACCCGCTTGACGTCCATGGAGAGGACCACGCACTGGTCGCCGTACTTCTTGGCCGCCGCGCCGATAAGGGAGGGGTCCGCGATGGCGCCGGAGTTGACGGACACCTTGTCGGCGCCGCACTTCAAGACCCGGTCGAAGTCGTCCAGGGTCCGGATACCGCCGCCCACCGTCAGGGGGATGAAGATCTCGCCGGCCACGCGGCGGAGAATGTCCGTAAAGAGGCTGCGGCCCTCGGCGGAGGCAGTGATGTCGTAGAATACCAGCTCATCGGCGCCGGATTCATTGTAGAACCGGGCCATCTCCACCGGGTCTGCCATATCCCGCAGTCCCTGGAAGTTGGTCCCCTTCACCACCCGGCCGTCCTTGACGTCCAGGCAGGGGATGATGCGCTTTGCTAGCATGTCCCCACCTCCTCAATGACGGCCTTGAGGTCCAGACGGCCGGTGTAGAGAGCCTTGCCCAAAATGGCGGCCTTGGTACCGATGGTCTGCAGCTCCCGCAGCTCCTCGATACTGCTGATACCGCCGGAGGCGGTGATCTCCAGCCCCTCGATTTCCGCCAGCTCCCGGTAAAGGTCCAGGTTGGTACCCTGTTCCGCCCCGTCCCGGGAGATATCGGTGTAAATGACGGTCTTCACCCCGGCATCCCGGAGGCGGCGGCAGAAATCCACACCCCGCTCCGCTGAGAGCTCCTTCCAGCCGCTGACGGCCACGAAGCCCTCCCGGGCGTCCACGCCCACGGCGATGCGCTCACCGTAAGTCCGGGCCATCCGCTCCGTGAAGGCGAAGTCCTTCACCGCAATGGTGCCCAGGATGCAGCGGCTCACCCCCAGGTCCAGATACCGGCGGATGCGCTCCTCGGTGCGGATGCCGCCGCCCACCTCGATGTACAGTCCGCCCTGCCGGACCAGGGCGGCGATGGTTTCAAAATTGGCCAGGGTGCCGTCCCGGGCGCCGTCCAGGTCCACCACATGGAGGTACCGGGCGCCGGCGGCCAGAAAGCCCCGGGCCACGGCGCAGGGGTCCGCGGCATAGACGGTCTCCTGGTCGTAATCCCCCTGGTAGAGACGGACCACCTGTCCGCCCCGCAGGTCAATCGCCGGAAAAATCTGCATACGTTCTCTCCTCTTTGCCGTGCTCGCTCCGTATCGGATGCTCAAAGGTGCTCCTTGCAGGCAAGCGTCTCCACGTCCAGCCGGCAGACACACACTTCCGCCAGCATGGCCGGACCGTACGTCCACTGGTCTCTGCCGGTGCTCTGGCGCATGATGGCTGTGAGGCCCTCCTCCTTTTCCGCGGGGTCTGTGACCTCCCGGACGGAGCCCTCGCCGATGACGCTCCGAAAAGCAGCGGTATAGTCGCAGGCCTTCTCACCGCCCTGGAGGCGGTAGCCGGTGTCCAGTTCAAAGGCTGCATAGCCGTTTTGCCGGATGAGGTCCATCTTCCGGCCCTCCTTGGCCCCGTGGAAGTAGAGGACATGGTGCCCCTCCTGCTCCACATGGCCGAAGTTCACGGGCACCACATACACCCGCTTTCCGTCCGCCAGTCCCAGCCGGCAGACGCTGCATTCGCCGATCACCGCCCGGATCTTCTCGGGGTCTGTGATTTCCCGGTCTTTTCTGCGCACAGCAGTTTCCTCCTTTTACAGTTCTCCAAATGCCTTGAGCAGCCGCAGTCCCGCATCGCCGGACTTCTCCGGGTGGAACTGGGTCCCCCAGACGCTGCCGCTGCGCACCACGCCGGTGACGGCCACGTTGCCGTACTGGGACACGGCCAGCGTACTCTCCTTGCAGTTGCGGGCGTAGAAGCTGTGGACATAGTACACATACTCCCCGTCCCGGAAGTACCGGAACAGGGGGTCGTCCCGCACCACATGCAGGCTGTTCCAGCCCATGTGGGGCACCTTCAGCGCCGGGTCCTCCAGATCCGCCCGCAGGTCCGTCACCTCACCCGGCACCAGTCCCAGGCCCGGGTGGTCCCCGTATTCGCTGCTGCGGTCAAAGAGCAGTTGCATCCCCAGGCAGATCCCCAAAAGGGGCTTGCGCTCCGCCTCCTCCCGAAGCACAGGCACCAGTCCCGTGGCGTCCAGTTTGGCCCGGGCGTCGCCAAAGGCGCCCACGCCGGGGAGGATGATCCGGTCTGCCGCCCGCAGCTCCGCCGCTTCCCGGGTGACCCGAGCCTCCAGCTCCAGTGCCCGGAGGCTGGAGACCAGGGAGAAGAGGTTCCCCACTCCGTAATCCACAATGGCGATCATCTTACAACAGTCCCTTCGTGCTGGGAATCTCATCCCGGTGTTTTTCGTCCAGGGCCACGGCCTGCTTCAGCGCCCGGCCGGCCCCCTTGAACACCGCCTCCAGAATGTGGTGGGTGTTCTCTCCCGAAAGCTCCCGGAAGTGGAGGGACGCGGGACAGTGGCGCAGGAAGCCCAGCCAGAACTCCTTGCCAAGTTCCGTGTCGAAGTCCCCCACCTTCTGGGCGGGCAGGTCCACCGCCCAGCCCAGATACGCCCGGCCGCTCAGGTCCACGGCGCAGAGTACCAGCGTCTCGTCCATGGGCAGCAGGAACTGCCCATAGCGTGAGATGCCCCGCTTGTCCCCCAGGCAGTTTTCAAAGGCCTGACCCAGGGCGATGCCGATGTCCTCCACGGTGTGGTGGTAATCCACCTCCGTGTCCCCCTGGCACTTGACGGTGAGATCGAAATCCCCGTGGCGGGCAAAGAGGGTGAGCATGTGGTCCAGAAACCCACAGCCGGTTTTGATGTCGGATGCGCCGGTGCCGTCTAAATTCAGCGTCAGGGCGATTCGGGTCTCCATGGTGTTTCGTTCAATGGCGGAAGTCCGCATGGCAATCCTCCTTTACAGCGCTTCCAGCAGCGCGGTGACCGCGTCTACCAGAGCCTCCATCTGCTCCATGGAGCCCACGGTGATGCGCACGTAGTCCCGGATGCGGTCGCTGCCGAACCAGCGCACCAGAATCCCGTTTTTCTTCAGCGTCCGGTACAGCTCCTCGCCGCCGATGCGGTCGGACTTGGCAAAGAGGAAGTTGGACTGGGAGGGCAGCACCGTAAAGCCCAGGTTCTCCAGCTCCCCGGCAGTCCAGGCCCGGGTACGGCAGATGGAGGCGCAGCAGGCATCGAAGTAAGCCTTGTCCGCCATGGCGGCGGCCCCCGCCTCCATGCTCAGGCGGTTGATGTTGTAAGGATTGAAACTGTACTTGACCCGGTTCAGGCAGGAGATCAGCTCCGGCTGGCCCAGGGCAAAGCCCAGCCGCCCGCCGGCCAGGGACCGGCTCTTGGACATGGTCTGCACCACCAGGAGGTTATCATACCGGAAGATCAGGGGCACACAGCTCTCGGCGCCGAAGTCCACATACGCCTCGTCCACGATCACCACCCGGTTAGGGTCAGCCTCCAGCAGGCGCTGGATCTCCGTCCGGGGCAGGGCCATGCCGGTAGGGGCGTTGGGGTTTGCGATGACGATGGTACCGGGGAAGTCCATATAGTCGTCCACGTTCAGCGTGAAGTCCTCCCGCAGGGGGATCACGGTGGCATTCAGGCCGAAGAGTGCCGCCTGGGACTGATAGAATCCGTAGGTGATATCGGCGTAGGCAACGCCCTTTCCCTCGCCGCAGAACGCCCGGAAGGCAAAGGCCAGCACCTCATCGGAGCCATTGGCCGCCAGCACGTTTTCCGGCTTCAATCCGTAGTAGTCCGCGATGGCCCGGTGCAGCGTGCCGCAGGTGGGGTCCGGGTAGAGGTCCAGCTTCAAAAGCTCCGCCCGGGAGATGGCCTTGACCACCTTGGGGGAGGGAGGGAAGGGACTTTCGTTGGTGTTGAGCTTGATGTACTGGGCGTCGGTGGGCTGCTCGCCGGGGGTGTAGGGCGCCAGGCGCCCCGCCTCCCGGGAAAGAAATCGGCTCATGGTATTACTCTCCCTTCTTGTCATCGGTTTCACAGCGGATCGTCACGGACCGGGCGTGGGCCTCCAGGCCCTCCCGCCGGGCAAAGTCCGCGATCCGGGGGGCGGCCTCCTGCAGCGCCGTCTGGGGATAGTAGAGAAAGCTGGACTTCTTGACAAAGTCGTCCACGCTCAAAGGACTGGAGAACCGGGCGGTGCCGGAGGTGGGCAGCGTGTGGTTGGGCCCGGCGTAGTAGTCCCCCAGGGCCTCCGGGGCGCTGCGGCCCAGAAAGATGCTGCCGGCGTTGCGCACCCGGCTGAGCAGGGCGAAGGGATCGTCCACGCACAGCTCCAGGTGCTCCGGCGCGATAGCGTTGGCCGCCTCCGCCGCCGCTTCCAGGCTGGCGGTAACGAAGATGCGGCCGTTGGTCTTCAGGGACTTGCGGGCAATGTCCTGCCGGGGGAGCTGCTCCAGCTGGGTCTCCACCTCCCGCTGCACGGCCCGGGCAAGGTCCATACTGTCCGTCACCAGCACGGCGGAGGCGTGGATATCATGCTCTGCCTGGCTCAGAAGGTCCGCCGCCACCCAGGCGGGGTTGGACCTGCCGTCGGAGAGCACCAGAATCTCGCTGGGGCCGGCGATCATGTCGATAGCCACCTGGCCGAATACCTTCCGTTTGGCGGCGGCCACAAAGACGCCGCCGGGACCCACGATCTTATCTACCCGGGGCACGCTCTCCGTGCCGTAGGCCAGGGCCGCCACCGCCTGGGCGCCGCCGATCTTGAAGATCCGGTCCACTCCCGCCACTTTCGCCGCCGCCAGGGCCGCCGGGCTCACGGACCCGTCCGCCTCCGGCGGGGTCACCAGTACGATGTCCTTGACTCCCGCCAGCTTGGCGGGGATCACGTTCATCAAAATGGTGGAGGGAAAGGCCACCGGGCTCCGGGGCACGCACACGCCCACCTTCTCAATGGGGGTGTACCGCTGGCCCATGACAATGCCGCCCTCCCGGGTGAGAACAAAATCCGAGTGGATCTGGCGGCTGTGGAAGGTGCGGATGTTCTCCGCCGCCAGCTCCAGAGTCCGCCGGAAGTCAGCATCCGTCGCCTCCCAGGCCGCCTCCAGTTCCGCCTCCGTCACCCGCAGGTCCGTCAGTTCCGCGCCGTCAAAGCGACGGGTATAGTCCCGCAGCGCCTCGTCGCCCCGGGTTCGGACTGCTCCGATCACCGCATCCACCGCGGCGCTCACATCCGCCTCCGCCTGGGCGTCCCGGCGCAGCAGCCGGGCCGGGTCCAGCTTTTCCACGCGTTCAATGGGAATCACGACTCGGTCACCTCCGTCAGACGCCGCAGGAGCTTGTCGATCTGCGGCCGCTTGAATTGATAGCTGGCCCGGTTGGCAATGAACCGGGCGGAAATGGGCATAAACTCCGTAAGGACCTTCAAATCGTTCTCACGCAGCGTGGTGCCTGTCTCCACAATGTCCACGATCACATCGGAAAGGCCCAGAATGGGGGCCAGCTCGATGGAGCCATTGAGTTTGATGATGTCGATATCCCGGCCCTGGGCGGCGTAATAGCGCTTGGCGATGTTCACAAACTTGGTGGCCACCCGCAGCGTCCGGCTCTGGTCCTCCGTGAAATCCTTGGGCCCCGCCACGCACATGCGGCACTTGCCAAGGCCCGTGTCCAGCAGCTCATAGACGTCGGCGCCGGACTCGGCCAGGATGTCCTTGCCCACGATGCCGATGTCCGCCGCGCCGTGCTCCACGTAAATGGCCACGTCACTGGGCTTGACCAGGAAGTAGCGGATGCCGGCAGCGGGGTTTTCCACCACCAGCTTGCGGGGGTCGCTGTAGGACTCCGGGCAGGCTGTAGGACTCCGGGCAGCCATAGCCCACTCCCGCCAGCAGGTCGTAAACCTTGTCGCCCAGCCGGCCCTTGGGCAGCGCCACGTTGAGCATCACCGTCTTCCCGCTCTCCGGCTGGGAGAGCCGGTCCAGCTCGCTGAGATAGAGGCCATAGCCGATGGCCCGGGCACCGGGACGGAACTGCTCGGCCAGGGGGTCATACTGCCCGCCCCGCAGCACCGCCCGGGGACTGCCCGCCAGATACCCCTGGAACACCAGGCCGTTATAATACTCCATGTCGTTAACGAGGGACAGGTCCAGCTTCAGATTTCCCGTCTGACCCTGAGCCTCCAGGGCAGCACACAGCGCCCGCAGCTCCGCCAGAGCGCTGCCCATAGCGGCGTTGAGGGCCAGGGGCTCCGCCGCGTCCACTACCGTCTCCCAGGGACCGTTCAGCACCCAGAGCCGGCACAGTGCCTCCGTCCCCTGGGGAGAGAGGCCCGCCTCCGCCGCGCAGCGGCGCAGCTCGTGGCGGTTCTTGTCCCGGATGCACCGCAGCAGCTGGAGCCGGGATGATTCCGGCGCCCCCACCGCGTCCATCAGCCCGGAGACAAATCCCATATGGCTCAGCTCCAGCACAAAGTCCCGCTCCGTCAGCGCCAGACTGGAAACCGCCAGGGACACCACCTGGGCCGCTGTATCCTCCTCCAGGCAGCCGATGCACTCCAGGCCCATCTGGCTGATCTCCTGGAAGGTGTGGCTCTCCTGGCTGGGACGGTACACATTTTCCAGATAATAGAACCGGCCGCAGCTCCCCTGCTCCACCTGGGCATTTTTCGCGATGGAGAGCGTCACGTCCGGCTTGAGGGCCATGAGGCGCCCGTCCAGATCCGTAAAGGAGAGGACCTGCTCGTCGGAGAGAAAGCGGCGGTTTTGCTGATAGAGTCCGTATTCCTCAAACCGGCTCATGTGGTATTGGCGGAAGCCGGCGCGCTCATACAGCTGCCGCAGCTGCAGGGAAAGCCGCTCCTGCGGCCGCAGAAAATCCAGATTCAGTTCCAAGGAAGCCCCTCCTCGCAGTTGATTTGATGTTGGTTATTTTACTTCATTTTATTATCAAAGTAAAGCGCTAATTCGGTAGTAAATAAAATTTTTCAGATTTGCACAAAGCCGCTCCGCAAAAGCAAAAGGTACAGGGTGATTTTACACCCTGTACCCAGCCTGCCGGAAGACCCTTCCCACAGGCTGCTCAAGTTTTCCGCAATCACGGCTCCACTTCCATGGTAAAGGTGAAGGCAAAGCGGTTGTCTGTCTCATTTATGGGTACAGCGATCCCTGTGGAGCCGGAGGGTGCAAAACTCTTGACCTCCGTCTCCAGGGTGATGGCAAGGTCCCCCTGGCGCAGAGAGAAGCCCTCCTCCCAGTCCGCCCGATCCAGCGCCGCCAGCTGGTCCTGACGAGGGCCGGTCCAGAAGGAGGCATCCTCCCGGGCCCAGGCAAAGGCCATCAGGGCAACCGCCATTCGCTCGGTAGGCAGGCTGTACCACTCTTTGGTGTTCTCCGCCTCTCCGGAGAGGGTCACAGCGGTGAGGCGGTCGTTTTTCACCGTATAGCGGAACTGCTCCGCGCCGGGGAGTTCTTCCCCGATGTCGACCCGGAACACATTGGGTTCCGGCGGCGCCTCCCGCCAGCTGCCTGTCTCGTCAAGGCAGCCTCCCAAGTTTACGCCCACGTAGTCGGCCTGCCGGTTGAAGTTTTCCGCGAACTCCGCCACCGTCAGATCCCCCCGGTTGGGCGGCAGCTGGCAGGCGCAGTTCACGCTCTCGCTGCCCAGCAGTACCGCCGCCCCCACCGCCGCGAACGCCAGGGCGTATCGGATTCGGAAAGGGGCCGCCGTATAGGCCACGCCCTCGTCCCAGGGCTGGGGCTCCTGGTTGGAGCAGCGGGTAGCGGAGCGGTAGAGCTGCACCAAAGACAAGATGGGAATGTAACAGCCAAGACCGTGCCAGAGCATCCGGAGATAGCGGTTCAGACCCGCGCCGTAGGAGAGTTTTTTCCCGTCCGGTGCCGTCAGGCGCATACCCAGAAGGGCCTTGCCCGGCGTGGCGGCAAAGAGACGCAGGCAAAGAGGCTCCAATAGCCCCAGTAAAACCGTGGTCCCCAGATTCATGGCCAGGGCATTGGCCCGGGCAGGATTGTACCCCGCAAGGCACATGACCACCAGCAGCGCCATGGTCAGCAGCAGGTAGTCAAAGAGCCGGGCCAGCAGCCGCCGGGGGATGCTGTATACCGTGGGCAGCGCGTCCGCCGCCGGCAGGCCCGGGGACCGGGCGTCCGCCCACCAGGTGCCGTTTTCCTCCGGCAGGGCCGGGGCGTCCAGATCCTGGAGATACCGTCCGGCGTCCAGCTCTGCAAAGCTCACCCCGGCGTCCCGCACCGCGCCGCACACCGCCTGCACCCGGCCCAGGGAGGCCCGTTCGCTCCCCAGCGCCGCCAGCCGCCGGTCCAGTACAGCATCCAGCGTCTCTCCGCCCTGGATCAATGCCCGCACTTCCTCCACGGACACCCCCAGCCGCCGCAGCAGCTTGATCTTCTCCAGGGTCCGCAGGTCCTCCTCGCTGTATGAGCGGTAGCCGTTTTTCAGCCGCTCCGGGTGCAGCAGCCCCTCCGCCTCATAATAGCGGATATTGGCCCGGGGCACCCCCGAGCGCTCTTCCATCTCCTTACTGGTCATGCAGATGCCTCCCTTCTGCCGTCAGTGTAAAGGATAAAGCCGCTTGAAGGTCAAGTCTTTTTTCAAAAATTCAGGACATTTCGCCCCCCAGCACCTCGCCCCGGGCTGTCATCAGCCGGCGCAGCGGGTCCAGGCTCTCGTCCGTCAGCGGGGCGAAGTGAGAACATCCCAGCACCTCCATCCGCTCTGGCGTGTCCCGGTTCAGCTGGGAAAGAACCTGCTCCAGCCCCGCGGCAAACCGTCCGTCGGTCAGGTCCGGCCGCTCTGACGGCACGGCCGCCAGGGTGGTATAGAGCGGCTCTGTGACGGCGATGACCTGCACCTCGTCCCACACGCTCTCTTCCCGGTCGAACCCCTGCATGCCGCTCTCCGCCGTCCGCAGCGGGGAGAGGGTCCAGGCCTCCGCCACATCCATCCGGGCATCCGCCCGGATGGGGAAGGCGTCGATCTCCCCGGCGGCCGCCGCCCGGAACAGCGCCTCGTAACTCTCGTAGGCCGTCACGTCTGTAAGGTCACCGATCTGGTTTCCCTCATAGGTATCCTCCAGCCACAGCTCCAGACACTGATAGCCCCCCAGGGAGTCCTCCCCCAGAACCCCCCAGCGGGCGTGGTCCAGCTCCTCCCAGGTGGGGGTATCCCGCTCCGCCAGCTGACGGCCGTACTCCGTGGGTGCCGTGCAGATCAGGGAGAAGGTCCCCCCCTGCCAGGGTGCATCTTCGTCATAGCTCCGGGCGTTTTCCGCTCCGTTCCAGTCGGCAGGGTCGTCACCGGCCGCCGGCGTCAGGCGGGGCTGAGGCGCGTCTCCCAGCAGCACCGCTGCCCCGCCGGAGCGCAAAAAATCCTCCGCCGGCAAAAAGGCCAGGTCCACACTGCCCTCCTCCAGGGCCTGTGCCGTGGCGGCAGGAGAAGGACCGATGGTCAACGTCACCTGGCCGATGCACCCGCCCACCTGGCCGATCTCCACGCCCGCCTGGGAAAACGCGTCCCGCAGCTGATTGGGCAGCTGGCGCTTATCCTCCAGCAGCTGCTCTGTGGACAGTCCGTTTTTGCTGATCTCCACCGCCAGCGTCTCCAGCGCCAGCGGCTCATCCGGCACCGATGGCTCTGTGACCTCCTGTCCGCAGCCCGCAAGGCCCGTCAGCAGCGCCCCCAGCACCAGCAGGGAAAAAAATCTTCTCATAGGCCGCTCCTTCTTTTCCGCGGCTTCTGGACTTTCTCCCGCCGCTCTGCTACAATACGTTTCAACACCGCACTGCGGCGGTCACTTCATTTTATCACCCGGGCCATTCCGGCGCAAGCGCCTGTCCGGGCCATCATCAAGGAGGAACAGCCCCATGTATACACTGTCTGAAAACTGCCCCCGGAAAGACGTCTGCGTCCAGAACGGCAAGGGCCTGATCCATATCAAAGACCTGACCGACAAGGAAGGTCTCTACGGCCACGGCCGGATGTTTGCCCACGTGACGGTGGACCCCGGCTGCTCCATCGGCTATCACAACCATGAGCACGAGACCGAGTTCTACTACATCATCAAGGGTGAGGCCGTGTTCAACGACGACGGCAAGGAAGTGATCGTCCACGCCGGCGACATCTGCGCCACCGGCTACGGCCACTACCACGGCCTGGAAAACCGGACGGAGGAGCCGGTGGAACTCATCGCCCTGATCGTAATGGAATGATTCTCTCCCGGCAAAAAAGAGCGGCCCAGCCGCTCTTTTTTCTTTGTCCGGCACACCCCGGGGCGGTCCCTCCCACCGCCTCACAGCCGCCGCGGCCGCCTCTTTTTTAATAATTTTCAATTCCTCTGAAAGTTTTTCCGTCGCCCGGTCGTATCCTTTATGAGCGCGCGCCGAAGGAGTTGACACCATGAATCAGAACGAACGAGCGGAATATCTGGCGCAGACCTATGCCGACGCCATTCTCCGCCTCAGTTACAGCTATTTGAAAAACACCCACGACGCCCAGGATATCTGCCAGAGCGTGTTCGTGAAACTGCTGACAGAGCCCCGGGAGTTTGACTCTCCGTCCCATGAACGGGCCTATGTGCTGCGGATGGCAGCCAACGCCTGCAAGGACCTTTTGAAAAGTCCCTGGCGCAGGCGGACCTGTGACCTGGCGGCCTGTGCGGAGGTCCCCGCCCCGGAGGCGGAGGACGGCTCGGTGCTTGCGGCAGTCAACCGCCTGCCCGCCCACTACCGGGCAGTGATCTACCTTTTCTATTACGAGGGATACCAGGCCTCCGAAATCGGTGAGATCCTGGGCATCCCCACCGCCACCGTCCATACCCGGCTGGCCCGGGGACGGATGCGTCTGAAAAATCTTTTGGGAGGTTACGGCTATGAACAGACAGTCTGAATATCAGCGCACTCTGGATTCCCTGCACTTTACCCCGGAGCAGAAATCGGACATCGCCCGGCGGGCCCTCCAGGCCGCTCAGGGGCAGCAATCCCACACCCGCCGTCCCATCCGGCGGACCGCCCTCATCGCCGCAGCGGCGGTGCTGGTGCTGGCGGTAGGCACCGCCGGCGCCACCGGTATCCTCAAGTCCGCCGGAGAGGCCTTCGCCCCCATCTTCGGCGCAAGCGCCGCCCAGACGGAGATCATTGACAAGATCGGCTATCCCGTGGGCGCCAGCGCCACGGACAACGGCGTCACCATCACCGCCGACGCCGTGATGGGCGATCAGTACAACGCCGCCATCGTCTTTACCATCACCCGGGACGACGGCACGGCCCTGCTGCCGGCAGGAACAGAGGACGACATGCTGCTGATCCGGGGCAGCGGCGCGGACCTCAACATTCTGGGCGGCTCCCACGGCGGCAGCTGGTTCGTGGATGAGGACCCCACGGACGACACGCTCCAGATGGTGCAGACCATCAGCTCCGACGTGCCCCTCAACGACTGCACCGCCACGGCGGAGTTCGACAACATTTACCGCTGGGACGAGGCATCCGGGGAGAGCGTCCCCGTCATCGAGGGCCACTGGAAGTTCCGCTTTGATGTGCGGTATGAGGACGCCTCCGTCACTCTGGGCGGCGGCGAGGTCTTCACCCAGGACGGCATGACGTTCACTGTGGACTCCATCTCCCTCTCCCCTGTGGCGGTGAAGGTAGACTACACCGTGGACAGTGAAATTCCCCAGAGCAATACCCCCAGCGGCCAGCTCTCCGACGAGGACGCCCGGGAGCAGGCGCGGTATTTTGAAAATGTGGAGATCCTGCTGACCAAGACCGACGGCACCGTCATCGATCTGAGCAACGCCGGCGGCAGCATCTCTCCCGAGGACGGCGTCACCGTCTGCTCCAAGGGTACGGTGTTCAGTGAGATTCTCCCCCTGGAGGACCTGGAGAGCCTCTCCGTGGGAGGCATCGTCTACCCCATCCAGGCCTCCTGACCGGGCAGGGCGTCCTGTCCTCACAGACCACCGGTATAGTTTCCGAACCGCCGGTTCAACACCAAAACACAAAAGGCCCGCCGGGCGCTTGCGTCCGGCGGGCAGAGCCTGTTCGGAACTGCTGCGGACAGGTTTTTCATTTGTTCAGATCTGTTTCAGCACTTCCTGTGCCCGTGGGATGTCCTCCGGGCGGACAGAGAGGTAATAGGTATGGCGGTCAATCTTCCCGTTGGGGCCGAAGTCCCGGTGGTCCAGCTTGGCGCCGCAGCCGCAGACAGGCATCTCTGTATCATAAAAGCCGGACTCCATGATCCGGATGCCCGCGGCCTTCAGCGCGCGTTTGGCCGCTTTCCAGCGGGGGGCGTCGCCCCAGACCTCAAATACCTTCTCCCGCTTTCCAAACAGGGCCATGGGTCAGTCCTCCTTGTTATTTTTCTACCGTTTTTTTAAAATTGTTGTCGCATACTGCCGTCCGGCCGGGGCAGACAGCAGCTGTGCCGGGCCAGGGCGCCGGCATTTCCGCCGGATGATTTCAGTGTAACCTAATTTCTCCCCCGGTGCAAGAGCCCCCCTTCCACCCCGGCACACCGCGTTGACAGCGCCGCAAAGAGGTGCTATGCTCACCTCACTGACGATACCATGGACAGGGAGGACTGGATATGGAACACTGGAAACGCACACGGCCGGGAGCGGTACTGATCGGTCTGGCGCTTTGTCTGGGGCTGCTGACAGGCTGCGGAGCATCCCCGCAGATGGATGCAGCAGACGAGCATCCGCAGACACAGACGTCGGCAGATGCAGACAACGGCACGTCCCAGGAAACTCCGCCGGAGGAGATGCCTCCGACCCAAACATCCGGCGGAGACACAGAGGACAGTAGCACGTCCATTTCCGCCCTGCCGGATGATTTTCCCATGGAGCTGACCTTCTCCAGCGGTGCGGGAGGCTGGCGAACCCTGCTGACCCTTCAGCCCGACGGTTCCTTCACCGGGCAGTACACCGACTGGGACGGCGGCGGCGACCCCAGCCAGTACCCCAAGGGGATCTACTATATCTGCACCTTCAGCGGGACTTTCAAAGACCTGCGGCAGCTGGACGACACCACCTATTCCATGACGCTGGACACCCTGACGGCCCAGGAGACCGAGGGAGAGGAGTGGACGGAGGACGACACCCAGTACATTGGCGCCGCTCCCTACGGTCTGGAGGGCGGCAGCGAGTTTTTGCTCTATGCCCCGGAGGCCTCCACAGAGGTACTGACCACCGACGTGCTTCAGGCAGAGTGGCCCCAGTGGAACCTGCCGGAGACGGTACCGGAGAGGCAGCTGGGCTGCTGGATGCTGTACAACCAGGAGATGGACCAGGCGTTTTTCTCCTATGACTGACAGCAAAGCGGCGGCAGGGAACTCCCTGCCGCCGCTTTTTCCGCCGCCCCGTTACGGACGGATGATGTAGCCCTCTTTCCGGGGCTTGGGTGCGGGTGCCGGTCCGTCGGCATAGCCCAGCACGCAGTGGCCAACGCCTCGCAGCGTGGCGGGCAATCCCCACTTTTTCAGCAGCTCCTGGCCCTCCGGCATGTCAAAGAGCTCCATGGCCCGGTTGATCCAGCAGGACCCCACGCCCAGGGAGGCCGCCGCGTTCATCAGATTGCCCATCACCAGGGAGCCGTCCTGAAGCCAGGTGGGTCGCGTTCCGTCCGCCAGGACCACCACCGCAGTAGGCGCGCCGTAGAAGGGATCGGTCCCGGGTTTGCCCATGATCTGGGCGTTCATCCGGGAGAGGTAGGCAATGGTCTCCGGGTCCTGGACCACCACCATCACCGGAGACTGAGCGCCCATGCCGGTGGGGGCCCAGGTGCCCGCCTCCAAAATGACGTCCAGCTCTTCCGGCTTGATCTGCTCCGGGCGGAACTTCCGGATGCTCCGGCGCTCTTTGAGCACCTGCAGCGTTTCATTGGTCATTGGGACACGCTTCCTTTCCTTGCAAAAATCTTCTTTCTGATTATAGCACGGCATTTCCACCGTGGGAAGGTATTTTCCCCGCACCGGAAATTTGTTGGTTTTTTATCTTTTTTTCCGGCCCGGATTTCAGTACAATGCAGATATCGAACCATGAAAGGAGCGACCTTCATGCCCCAGCCTCTGTCCCAGCGCACCGCCAGCTTCACCGACTCCGTGATCCGGCGGATGACCCGCGTGTCCCTGAAATACGGCGCAGTCAACCTCTCCCAGGGATTCCCTGACTTTGATCCCCCCCAGGCGATCCTGGACCGTCTGGCGGAAGTGGCCCACACCGGCCCCCATCAGTACGCCGTCACCTGGGGTGCCCAGAACTTCCGGGAGGCCCTGGCCAAAAAGCAGTCCCGCTTCATGGGCCGGACCATCGACCCGGACAAGGAGATCGTTGCCACCTGCGGGTCCACCGAGGCCATGATGTGCGCCATGATGACCGTCACCAACCCCGGCGACAAGGTGGTGGTGTTCTCCCCGTTCTATGAAAACTACGGCGCCGACACCATTCTCTCCGGCGCCGAGCCCATCTACGTGCCTCTGCATCCCCCCGCCTTCACCTTTGACGTGGACGAGCTGGAGGCCGCCTTCCGCCAGCACCCCAAGGCATTGGTGCTGTGCAACCCCTCCAACCCCTGCGGCCGGGTGTTCACCCGGGAGGAACTTTTGACCATTGCGGAGATGGCCACCAAGTACGATGTCTACGTCATCACCGACGAGGTCTACGAGCACATCGTCTACGCCCCCCACAAGCATACCTACTTCGCCACCCTCCCCGGCATGTGGAACCGGACCATCTCCTGCTCCTCCCTCTCCAAGACCTACTCCATCACCGGCTGGCGGCTGGGGTACATCATCGCCCCGGAGGAGATCATTGAGCGGGCCAAGAAGGTCCACGACTTTTTGACCGTGGGCTGCGCCGCACCGCTGCAGGAGGCGGTGATCCCCGCTCTGGAGTTCGGCCAGGACTACTATGACGCCCTCCTTGCCAAGTACACCCACAAGAAGGAGCTGTTTTTGAAGGGTCTGGACGACCTGCACATTGCCCACAACGACCCGGAGGGCGCCTATTACGTGCTGCTGGACATCAGCGAGTACGGCTATGAGAGCGACCTGCAGTTCTGCAAGAACCTGGCCCGGGAGGTGGGCGTGGGCGCCGTGCCCGGGTCCAGCTTCTTCCGGGAGCCGGTAAACCACCTGATCCGGCTGCACTTCGCCAAAAACGACGACACCCTTAACGAGGCCCTGAACCGCCTGGAGCGGATGGCCAAGCTGAAAAAATGAACCTGCCGCCCTGGAGTCCCCGGGGCGGTCTTTTTTCAGGTGCGGACCCTTCCCCGTTTGCCCGCGTTTCCGCCCTCCTCCCGCATAACCCCCTCCTCAGGCGCATAGTCTTTAGCAACAAGAGGTGGGGAGTGAACGCGTTTTGAAGGGTAACATGGAGGAGCGGGCGGAACGCCTGGCCCTTTACATCATAGAGAATCGGACCACGGTCCGCGCCGCCGCACAGAAATTCGGCATCAGCAAGTCCACCGTGCACAAGGACATCTCAGAGCGGCTGCCCCAGTTCAACCGGGCGCTGTATCTCCAGGTCAAGGAGATTTTGGAAGTCAACAAGGCCCAGCGGCACATCCGGGGCGG
>FR890832.1 GCA_000436875.1 Oscillibacter sp. CAG:155
AAGTGCACCAGCGGCGGCGTTCTCAAATCAAAACATTTGCTTTTGCAGCATTCTCAGCGGGTCCGGCACACCAGCTGGCCGTTTTCCACATCCAGCACCAGCGTGCTGCCAGCAGCCAGGTCTCCGCTCAGAATCCGCTTGGCGATCAGCGTCTCCGCCGCGCTTTGCAGATACCGCTTCAGCGGCCGGGCACCGTAGATTGGGTCGAAGCCCTGGTCGATGATCAGGTCCTTGGCCTGGTCCGTGACTTCCAGCTTCAAAAGCTTCTCGCCCAGACGCTGCCGCAGGCCCTGCATCAGGATTTCGATGATGCCGCTCAGGTTCTCCTTGGTCAGCGGTTTAAAGAGGATGATCTCATCCAGCCGGTTCAGGAACTCCGGCCGGAAGGACTGGCGCAGTTCCGCCATGACGGCATCCCGGGCAGACTGGGCAATGGTGCCGTCAGACTGGATACCGTCCAGCAGCTCCTGGCTGCCCAGGTTGGAGGTGAGGATGATGATGGTGTTCTTGAAGTCCACCGTCCGGCCCTGGGAGTCCGTGATGCGGCCGTCATCCAGAATCTGCAGCAGGATGTTGAACACATCCGGGTGGGCCTTTTCCACCTCATCGAAGAGCACCACGCTGTACGGCTTGCGGCGCACCGCCTCCGTCAGCTGGCCGCCCTCGTCGTAACCCACGTATCCCGGAGGCGCGCCGATCAGACGGCTCACAGAGAACTTCTCCATATACTCCGTCATATCAATACGCACCAGGTTGCGCTCATCGTCAAACAGGCAGTCCGCCAGAGACTTTGCAAGTTCCGTCTTGCCCACGCCGGTGGGACCCAGGAACAGGAAGCTGCCGATGGGCCGGTTGGGGTCGGCGATTCCGGCCCGGGAGCGCTGGATAGCCTCCGTCACCAGGCGCACCGCCTCATCCTGGCCGACCACCCGCTTATGGATGACCTCATCCAGATGGAGCAGCTTCTCCCGCTCCCCTTCCACCAGACGGCTGACGGGGATGCCAGTCCACTTTGCCACGATGTCGGCGATCTCCGCCTCCGTGACGGTATCATGGACCATGGAGTTTTCTCCGCTGTGCTGCTCAGCAGCGGCCTCCGCCTCTTTGAGCTGCTTTTCCAGTGCCGGCAGATCCGAGTACTTGAGCTTTGCCGCCTTTTCATATTCCAGATGGGACTGGGCCTGCTCGATCTCGCCGTGGAGCCGTTCAATCCGGCCCTTCAGATCCTTGACCTGATCCACGCCCTGTTTTTCCGCTTCCCAGCGGGACTTCCGGGCGTTGAACTGCTCTTTCTCATCGGCCAGTTCCTTTTTCAGTTCCTCCAGGCGATCCCGGGAGAGCTGGTCGTCCTCCTTCTTCAGCGCCATCTCCTCGATCTCCTGCTGCATGATCTTGCGCCGCAGGTCATCCAGTTCCGCAGGCATGGAGTCGATCTCCGTGCGGATCATGGCGCAGGCCTCATCCACCAGGTCGATGGCCTTATCCGGCAGGAACCGGTCGGTGATATAACGGTTGGAGAGGGTGGCCGCCGCCACCAGGGCATTGTCGTGGATGCGGACGCCGTGGAAGATCTCATAGCGCTCCTTGAGTCCCCGCAGAATGGAGATGGTGTCCTCCACCGTGGGCTCATTCACCATGACCGGCTGGAACCGCCGCTCCAGAGCGGCGTCCTTTTCAATGTACTGCCGGTACTCGTCCAGGGTGGTGGCACCGATGCAGTGCAGTTCGCCCCGGGCCAGCATGGGCTTGAGCAGGTTGCCCGCATCCATGCTACCCTCGGTCTTGCCGGCGCCCACGATGGTATGCAGCTCATCGATAAAGAGGATGATCTTCCCCTCGGACTTGCGTACCTGCTCCAGCACGGCCTTGAGCCGCTCTTCAAATTCGCCCCGGTACTTGGCACCGGCAATCAGGGCGCCCATATCCAGAGAGAAGACGGTGTGGTCTTTCAGTCCGTCGGGCACGTCGCCCCGGACGATCCGCTGGGCCAGGCCCTCGGCGATGGCGGTTTTCCCCACGCCGGGCTCGCCGATGAGGACGGGGTTGTTCTTCGTCTTACGGGAGAGGATACGGATGACATTTCGGATCTCGCTGTCCCGGCCGATCACCGGGTCCAGTTCCTTGCTCCGGGCCCGGGCCACCAAGTCCGTGCCGTACTTTTTCAGTGCATCATAAGTGTCCTCCGGATTGTCGGATGTCACCGGGTTGGCCTTGACCTTGCTCAGTTCCTCTGTAAAGCGGGAGCGGGAGATGCCGTGGTCCTGGAGCAGCTGCTTGAGCTGCGTTCCGCCCTCGGCAAAGATGCCCAGCATCAGATGCTCTACGGAGACATATTCGTCATGGAGCTTCTCCGCTGTGCGCTCCGCCACGGTGATGACCTTGCCGGTCTCCGGCGAGGCATAAACTTCGCCGCTGCCGCCGGAGACCCGGGGCAGTTGATCGATCCTACCCTTGAGTTCCGTCTCCAAACCGCCGCAGTCCACGCCCATCCGCTGGAACAGGGAACCCACCAGGCCGCCGTCCTGCTCCAGCAGGGCCAGCAGCAGATGCTCCGGGGTCAGGTACTGATTTTGTCTTTCCTGGGCCATGGTCTGGGCATCACGCAGGGCCTCCAGGGTTTTTTGCGTATATTTTTGTGTATTCATACAGGATCTTCCTCCCTTGCGGAAAAGCCCTGCCGCCGGTGCGGCGGGACTTCTTGATTTCAGCTTTGCACTTATTATAGCCCCGCTTTTAGCACTGTCAAGTGGAGAGTGCTAAAATTTAAAAACAGAACACAGTTCGTTCACGAATTTTCAAAAATTCCCACCTGCCGCATTTCTCATTCACGAAAAAAACGTCCCCGCCCCTCTCGACATTTGCCGGACACTGCGTTATACTTCCTTGTTGTAAATCCGCGCGCAGTACAAACCATCCGCACGCACCAGTCGGAAAGGAAGTAGAGACAATGGCAGAAGCTATGAAGTACGGCACCGAATCGTTTGAGGTTCACCTGCCCCCGGAGCAGATTGCAGCCGAGGTGGAGGCCAATCATGTGGACCTGCCCCAGCGGACCGTGGCGGAGCACATCCGCTATGCGCTGGACCATCCCATTGATTCCGCCCCCCTGCGGGAGCTGGTCAAGCCCGGCGAGACCGTGTGCATCATCATCTCCGATGTGACCCGCCGCTGGCAGTCTCCGGAGACCTATATCCCCATTCTCGTGGAGGAGCTGGAACATGCCGGCATCCGGGATGAGGACATGCTGATTCTCTCCGCCACCGGCACCCACCGCACCCAGACCAAGGAAGAGCATATCGGCCTTGTGACCCAGGCCGTGTACGACCGCATCCGAGTGGTGGATCACATCTGCACCGATCAGGAGAATCTGGTCCACGTGGGCGATACCTCCCGGGGCACGCCCGTGTGGCTGGACAAGCGGGCCATGGACTGCGACCATATCATCCTCACCGGCGGCGTGGTGTTCCACTTCATGGCCGGCTTCGGCGGCGGCCGCAAGAGCATCCTGCCGGGCATCTCCGGCCGGGAGACCATCATGAAAAACCACAACCTGGCCCTCAATCCCGGCATCGGCAATGGCTCCAACCCGGAGGTCCGCAGTGCCAATATGACGGAGGCCAACCCGGTCCACGCCGACATGATGGAGGCCTGCGCCATGGCCAATCCCACCTTCCTGCTCAACGTGGTGGTCAATGACGACCAGCAGATCATCAGCGCCTTTGCCGGTAACTGGCGCACTGCCCATCAGGCTGCCTGCGACCTGGTGGACGCCATGTACGGCGTGACCATTCACGAGCGGACTCCCATGGTCATCGCCAGCGCCGGCGGCTATCCCAAGGACCTGAACTTCTACCAGACCATCAAGACGTTGTGCAATGCCCTGGCGGCTGTGGAGGATGGCGGCACCATCATTCTGGTGACCCGCAGCGAAGAGGGCTTCGGCAGTGAGGACTGCCGCCGGATCATCGCCGATTATCCCACCATGCTGGAGCGGGAGAAGGCCCTGCGGGCAGACTTCTCCATCGGCGCCTTCATCGGTTACCTCTTTGCCGAAAACGCGGAGACCCACCACATGATCGCCGTCACCGGCATGCCCCAGGAGGCCTTCGGCACCGCCAAGATCCACGTGGTCTCCACCCTGGACGAGGCCCTGGAGCTGGCACGGAAGCTCAACGGCGGCCGGGACCTGCGGACCACCCTGCTGCCCCACGGCGCCAACACCCTGCCCAAGCTGGTGTAAGCCGCCTGCAAACACACATACAGGAGCCCCGGCGTTTTTCACGCCGGGGCTCCTCTTTTACTCCTGGGGTTTTCGCTCCCGGATCTGCCGGTGGAGGCAGGCAAGGCCGTCCGCCAGACCTCCCACCTGATCAATCAATCCTACCTGCACCGCCTCCTCTCCGTAGAGAACACTGCCTACATCCGCGGCCATATCGTCCTTTTTCAGCATCAGCGCCTGAAAATCCTCCGGCGAGATATGGCTGTGACCAGAGACAAAGGTGACGATCCGCTCCTGGAGCCGTTGAAAATAGCTGTAAGTCTGGGGTGCGGCGATCACCGTACCGGTGGTGCGGACCGGGTGGATGGTCATGGCGGCGGAGGGCACGGCAAAGCTCCGCTTGGCCGCCACCGCCAGCGGCACGCCGATCGAGTGACTGCCGCCCAGGACAATGGACACCGTGGGCTTGGTCATGCCTGCAATCAGCTCCGCAATGGCAAGGCCCGCCTCCACATCACCGCCCACAGTATTGAGCAAAAACAGGACGCCGTCGATGTCTTCCGACGCCTCCAGCTTTGCCAACAGCGGCAGCATGTGCTCATACTTGGTGGTCTTGGTATTGGGCCCCGCCAGTGTGTGGCCCTCGATCTGTCCCACGATGCTCTCCACAAATACGGACGCTCCGTTGGACCGGACAATGGACGAGCCGGTGTCCAGAATGTTCTGGGTGGCCTGCTCCGATCCGCTGTCGTTTTCTCCGGCTTCACCGGAGGTCATGGGCTTGGTTGACTCCGTCATAAAATTCCTCCTTGTTTCTCCGGTAGTGTCTGCCGTTTTCACAAAATCTACACCTGGCCCAGGGTTTCTTTTTCTTTGCGCCTATGGTATCATGTGGAGAAACGGAACTTACAGACAGCAGGAGGGATTTTCAGTGGCAGAACGTACCAAGCAGCGCATCGTGGTCAAGGTGGGCACTTCCACACTCACCCACGACTCCGGGGCGCTGGATCTCCGGAGCATGGAACATCTGGTCCGGACTCTGGCGGACCTGCACGGCATGGGGCACGAGGTGATCCTGGTCACCTCCGGTGCCATTGCCGTTGGCACCGCCAAGCTGGGACTTTCCGAACGCCCCAGGGAGCTGCGGATGAAGCAGGCTGCCGCAGCCGTGGGCCAGTGTCGGATGATGCACATCTATGACAAACTCTTTTCCGAGTATAACCGCTCTGTTGCTCAAATCCTTCTGACGGGGGGTGATGTGGAGATTCCCCAGCGGGCCGAGCATCTGCGCAGCACCTTTTCCGCCCTGCTGGAGATGGGCGTGATCCCGGTGGTGAATGAAAACGACTCTGTCTCCTCCGCCGAGATCGAAACCGGCCGTCACAAGGTACTGGGCGACAACGACACCCTCTCCGCCATTGTGGCGCGGCTTTGTCAGGCGGACCTGCTGGTGCTTTTGAGCGACATCGACGGTTTGTACGACGCAGACCCTCATACCCACCCGGACGCCACGCTCATCCATCAGGTCCGGGACCTGACGCCGGCGATCCTGGAGATGGCCGGCGGCGCCGGCAGCTGGCGGGGGACCGGCGGCATGGCCACCAAGCTCTCCGCCGCCCGGATCGCCATGGGCGCCGGATGCGACATGGTCATCACCAACGGCAGCCGAACCGAGGACCTCTACGGCATCGTGGAGGGGCAGGACATCGGCACCCGGTTCCTGGCAGCGCGGTAACCCCGCCTCTCCCCAGATCCATTTGATGAAACCATCCATGGCACACGGTGTCATGGAAAGGAGGTTATTTTCATGACAGCATTACAGCAGCAGGGACAGGCGGCAAAGGATGCCGCCTATGTGCTCTCCACCGCCGGTACGGCCAGAAAAAACGCGGCGCTGGCTGCCATTGCGGATACTCTGACCCAGCAGCAGGACCGTTGGCTTGCCGCCAACGCCGAAGACGTGGCCGCCGCGAAAGAGGCGGGGATGCGCCCGGCCATGCTGGACCGGCTGACGCTGACGCCGGAGCGGATCGCCGGCATCGTAGAGGGCGTGCGCCAAGTAGCAGCCCTGCCAGACCCCATCGGCCGGGTGGACAAGATGGAAACCCGGCCCAACGGCCTTATCATCGGTCGGCGGCGGGTCCCCCTGGGGGTCATCGCCATCATCTTTGAGGCCCGTCCCAATGTCACCGTGGATGCGGCGGCTTTGTGTCTCAAGTCCGGCAACGCCTGTATCCTCCGGGGCGGTAAGGAGGCCATTCGCTCCAACCGCTGCGCGGCGGAGCTGATGCGTCAGGCCCTGCATACGGCAGGGCTGCCGGAGGACTGTATCTGCCTGGTGCAGGACACCAGCCACGAGACTGCCCGGGAGCTGATGCACCTGGATGGCTTTGTGGATGTGCTGATTCCCCGGGGCGGCGCGGGGCTGATCCGTGCCGTGGCCAAGGAGGCCAGCGTCCCTGTGATTCGCACCGGAGAGGGCGTCTGTCACATCTATATCGATAACGAGGCAGACCTGGACATGGGCGCCAGGATTCTCTTCAACGCCAAATGCTCCCGCCCCTCCGTCTGCAACGCGGTGGAGTGCGTGCTGGTGCATCAGGATGTGGCAGCGGATTTCTGGAAACACGCGCTGCCCCTGCTGGAAGAAAAACAGGTGGAGCTACGGGCGGATGCCCCGGCCCTGGAATTTCTGGGTTCCCATGCAGTCCCTGCGGAAGAGAGCGACTGGGACGCGGAATATGACGACTACATTCTGGCGGTGCGGACGGTACGGGACATGGACGAGGCCGTGTCCTTTATCAACCGCCACGGGACCGGCCACTCCGAGGCCATCATCACCCGCAACTACTTCAAGGCCCAGCACTTCCTGGACTATGTAGACGCAGCGGCAGTATACGTCAACGCCTCCACCCGCTTTACCGACGGCGGCGAGTTCGGCCTGGGTGCGGAGATCGGGATCTCCACACAGAAGATGCATGCCCGGGGCCCCATGGGACTGGAGGAGCTGACCAGCTGCAAGTACATCATTTACGGCGAGGGCCAGGTCCGCTGACCGAATGCCTCCCATTCCCCTGCGGCACACACGATCAAGAGTAAAAGAGGTTGAAAAGATATGTTGACGTTTGGATTTATCGGAACCGGAAATATGGGCGGTGCTCTGGCCCGGGCGGCCCGAAAGCGCCTGAACGGTGAGCAGCTGCTGCTGGCAAACCGGACGGCAGCCAAGGCAGAGGCTCTGGCTGCGGAACTGGGTGCCCGGACCGTGGATAACCGGACCGCAGCGGCCGAGGCGACCTACCTCTTTCTGGGGGTAAAGCCCCAGATGATGGCGGAGATGCTGGCGGAGATCGCCCCCGTGCTGGCCGCCCGGAAGGACCGCTTCTTCCTGGTGCCCATGGCGGCGGGGCTTACCATTGCGGACATCCAGCTCCAGGCCGGCGGCACATATCCAGTCATCCGCATCATGCCCAACACCCCCTCTTCCATTGGGGAGGGGATGATCCTCTATACCTGCGGCGACAGTGTCACCAAGGAAGAGGAGCAGACCTTCCTGGACGCCATGGCCGGAGCGGGAAAGCTGGCCCCTCTGCCGGAGCGTCTGATCGACGCAGGAAGCTCCGTAGCGGGCTGCGGCCCGGCCTTCGTGGATCTGTTTATCGAAGCGCTGGCGGACGGCGGGGTGGCCTGCGGTCTGCCCCGGGCCACGGCATTGGAACTGGCCGCTCAGATGGTGGCAGGTTCCGCCCGGCTGGTGCTGGAGAGCGGACAGCACCCCGGCGTATTGAAGGACGCCGTATGCTCTCCCGGCGGCACCACCATCCAGGGCGTCCGGGCGTTGGAGGAAGCTGGTTTCCGGGGCGCAGTGATGGACGCCGTCATTGCCGCTTACGAGAAAAACGGAAACCTGAAGTAAACCGCCA
>FR890833.1 GCA_000436875.1 Oscillibacter sp. CAG:155
CCTGCGCCGTACGGCGCAGGGGCGTCTTCTAATACTACTAACACGTTTACTGCGTCAAGCGATTTACACCGTATCCTTTTGGATCTTCTGATCCAGCCGGGCCATGAAAAAGGCCAAGGCAAATCCGCCCAGGCAGCACACCGCCGACCACAAAATCTCGCCCGCCCCACTGTACGATGTGGGGATGATCACCAGGGTAGAGGCCAGCACGATGCCCAGAATCCCATGGAAGGCAATGGCATAATGCCGCCGGAAAAACCAGCTGACCAGCCGGGCCAGCAGCAAAATCGTCAGAATCATTCCGGGCAGACAGGCGGAGAGTACCAGCAGATCCAGTCGGGCCAGTCCCTCCAGCATGGGCTGGTACAGTCCCAGTGCCATCATCACGGAAGAGGATGTCATCCCGGGAATCACCACGCTCATGCCCCACAGTACACCGCAGAAATTATACCACCAGAAATTGGGCTCCACCGTCACACAGACGACCCGTCCCACATAGAATAGGCTGAAAAACACCGCCAGCGCACATACCGCCATGCTGACCCAGGAGCCGGCGGACCGTCCCTCCTTGCCTGCCTCCCGAAAGAGGGATGGCACCGTTCCCACAATCAGGCCGATAAAGAGCCAAGTGGTCACAGTGCTGGAAACGTGAATGGCCGCCGCGATTCCCTTGGCAAATCCCAAAAAGCCCAGGCACCAGCCAAGTCCCAGCGGAATAAACCATTTCCAGTATCGGGGAATGGCGGCCCGGGGATGGGTCAGCGTCTCCATCAGCGGCCGGTAAATGTCGAACACCACCGCCAGCACGCCGCCGGAGACCCCGGGCAAAATCGCCCCCGCTCCAATCAGCACACCGCACAGCAGATCCCGCAGCCAGCGTTCCACAAAGCTCTTATTCCGTTTCCGCCTCAACGCCGTTTCCCCCATCTTTTTACATATTGAACAGTATAATAGCAGTTTTGCCGCCCCGTTTCAATCCGATACCGGCGGCAGCACTGAAAAAATTGCCGGTTTTGTGTGTTGCTCCCTTGTTTTTATGCTATATGCATAATTAACTCCTAATATATTCAAATCTATATGTTCATTTTTCCTGTTGACAGTTTTCTTGTTATCATGTAAACTGTGCATCAGTTATTAAAAAAATCGATAATCGCAAAGACGATGAAGGGAAGAGTACGCAAGCAGGTACGTCAAAGAGAGCCCCGGTTGGTGAAAAGGGGTACGGAGGGGTTTGCCGAACATGGTCCCGGAGTTGCGTGGCCGACCGCAGATGCATAGGTCATGACGTGAGCGCACGTGACAGCGCAGGAGTGTGATGGCACTTCGAAAGGCCGGTTCCGCGAGGAGCCGTGCGAACCAAGGTGGTACCGCGACGTAAAGGTTTTACGTTCGCCCTTGATGCAGATCGCTGCACCAGGGGCTTTTTTTATTGCCCGCACGAAATTCATTCGTAAAGGAGCATCGCAATTGTGAGTGAATCCATCATTCAGATTCAGCATCTGAACAAGACCTTCGGCACCGGCGAAACCGCCGTCCACGCCCTGGAAGATATCAACCTGGACATCCGGCAGGGCGAGATCTTCGGCATCATCGGCCTCTCCGGCGCCGGAAAAAGCACCTTAGTCCGGTGCATGAACCTCCTGGAGCGCCCCACTTCCGGTTCCATCACCGTCAATGGTCAGCGTCTGGCCTGGATGGAGGGAGAGGGCGCCCGGGAAAAGTTGGTCACCATCAGCGAACGGGAGCTTCGGCTGGCCCGGCGAAATGTGACCATGATCTTCCAGAGCTTCAATCTGCTCATGCAGCGCACCTGCCTGCAAAATGTCTGCTTCCCCATGGAGCTCAGCGGCATGCCCCGGCAGCAGCAAAAAGCACGGGCCATGGAGCTTTTGGAGCTGGTAGGACTGCGGGACAAGGCCGGGGCCTATCCCGCCCAGCTCTCCGGCGGTCAAAAGCAGCGGGTGGCCATTGCCCGCTCTCTGGCAACAGATCCCAAGGTGTTGCTGTGCGACGAGGCCACCTCGGCACTGGACCCCACCACCACCGCCTCGATCCTGGCGCTTTTGCAGGATCTCAATCAAAAGCTGGGCGTCACCGTGGTGGTCATCACCCATCAGATGAGTGTGATCGAGGAAATCTGCTCCCGGGTAGCCATTCTGGACGGCGGCGTGATCGCCGAGCAGGGCCGGGTGGAAGACATTTTCTCCAACCCCAAAACGGAGATCGGCCGCCAGCTTGTGTACCCCGGCGGCGTCCGAATCGACCAGCTGCCCCCCTCCCGGGTCATCCGCATTGCCTTCAACGGCGGCTCCTCCTACGAGCCTCTCATTGCCTCCCTGGCAATCGACTGCGGCGTAAAGGTCAACATCCTGGGCGCCGATACCCGCAATATTGAGGGCAAGGCCTTCGGCACCATGCTGTTGGGCCTGCCGGAGGACTCCGGCGAGGCCTCCAAGGCTCTTCAGTACATTCGTTCGCAGCCCAACATCACCGTCGAGGAGGTGGAAAACCATGCTTGAGATCTTTACCGCTGCATTCTGGGAGAAATATGGAGCCCTGCTTCTGGACGGCACCATTGATACGCTGATCATGGTGGTCATCTCCACCATTTTCGCCTACCTCATCGGCCTGCCCCTGGGCGTTCTGCTGGTCCTCACCGGAGATCACGGCATCTGGCCCCACAAGAACCTCAACCGTATTCTTGCCTGGATCATCAACATCGGCCGGTCGCTGCCGTTCATCATTCTCATGATCGCTATCATGGATTTCACCAAGCTGCTGGTGGGCACCAAGATCGGTGTCCGGGGCGCCATCGTCCCGCTGGTGGTCTCTGCCGCCCCCTTCATCGCCCGCATGGTGGAAACCTCTCTGGCAGAAGTGGACGCCGGTGTGGTGGAAGCCGCCCAGTCCATGGGCGCATCCATTCCCCAGATCGTCTGGAAGGTCTATCTGCCGGAGGCAAAGCCCTCCCTGGTGCTGGGAGGAGCCATTTCTGTCATCACCATCCTGGCCTATACCGCCATCGCCGGTGCGGTGGGTGCCGGCGGTCTGGGTGACCTGGCCATCCGGTACGGCTATAACCGGAAGGTCCCGTCCATGATGCTCGTGACCGTCGTTTTCCTGATCGTCCTGGTCCAGATTATCCAATTCGTTTTCAGCCGGGTGTCGAACCGCATCGACAAACGCTTGAAATAAATCAAAATTCTATTATTTAAATGGAGGAAAAGAAGATGAATAAGAAGTTTTTGAGCCTGATTCTGGTCCTGGCCCTGTCCGCATCCCTGACCGCCTGCGGCAGCAGCGATACCACTGAGAAGACCGATGGCACAGACACCGGCGACACTGCTGAGACCGTCACTTTGAAGGTGGCCGCCTCCCCCACGCCCCACGCCGAGATCCTGGAGCAGGTCAAGCCCATTCTGGCCGAGCAGGGCATTGATCTGGTGATTACGGAGTACGGCGACTACGTCGTCCCCAACACCGCCGTGGACGAGGGCGATGAGGACGCCAACTACTTCCAGCACACCCCCTATCTGGAGCAGTTCAACGAGGAAAACGGCACGGATCTGGTAAGTGCCGGCAAGATCCACTATGAGCCCATGGGCGTCTATGCCGGTAAGACCACCTCTCTGGAGGATCTGCCCGACGGCGCCACCATCGCCGTTCCCAATGACGCCACCAACGAAGCCCGTGCCCTGCAGCTGCTGGCTGCCCAGGGTCTGATCGAAATCGATCCTGACGCCGGCCTCAACGCCACCCCCAATGACATCACCAGCAACCCCAAGAACCTGGAGTTCACCGAGCTGGATGCGTCTATGATCCCCAACACCATCGATGAATTCGACCTGAACGTCATCAACTCCAACTACGCTCTCCAGGCTGGCCTGAACCCCGCCGAGGATGCGCTGGCCTCTGAGGACGCCGACTCCGATGCCGCCCAGACCTATGCCAACATCATCGCCGTCAAGGCCGGTCATGAGAATGACCCCGCCATCGTGGCTCTGGTGGATGCCCTGCACTCCGATGAAATTCAGGAGTTCATCAACACCACCTATCAGGGCTCTGTGCTGCCCATCGACTGATCCGCACCTTGCAAAACCCAAACCACCCCGGCACAGCTGTGCCGGGGCGGTTTTTTTCCTGGGATTGCCCCTGCCGCACCGGCGCATCGTCTCCAGTCCTGTTGCCCGTTCCATCCTTCCGCAGGGAAATACTCTCCGGCACGGAGCTTTTTGTCCTAAAAAAAGAGAAGACGCCACGGGATAAGCCCCATAGGTACACAATGTGAACCTATGGGGCTTATCGCCGTGTATGGGAGAAATCAGGGCTTGTGGGGTACCACAGGCCCTGATTTTATATTCTGCGTTCCCTTTTTGAATGTCATCTTTTGCAGATTACAGAAATTCAAATATTTTAGTGGCTTTTTCAACTGATCTGTGGTATGGTGTCTTGCTACAAAGGAGGCAGGACATATGAACGACGCGCTGAAACAGCTCTACAACAGATTTTACACGCCACTTCCTATGACAGAGGCTGAGCAGGAAATTGATGATTGTCACAAGCAGCTCATCGAGCGATTGGAAAAGCCAGAGAGAAAACTGGTGCTGCGGATCATGGATAACCAGAGCCTGATTGCAGAAGGACGCTCCATGGACAGTTTCTACTGCGGGTTTAAATTGGCATGGGAACTGGCATACGAATTGAATCACTTTGAGACGGACAGGCATCCCTTTCCGACGGAAGAAGCGGAAAGAGATGCCTGATTTTTATGCAGTCAGGCGTACAATGCTTTTAGGCGTATTGCAATTTCATCTTCTCTGAACTTCTCCATTTTGAGAAGCAACATTCTCTGGACTTCTGAATCGTCTCTCGGTATTGTGTGTTTGCAGTCAACAACACAGAGAGGAGAAAAATACTATGCCACAAGTTCCTGTTACCAGATGCCAGTACTGCGGCTCACAAGACATCGGAGAAGGTTGGCAGCACGGAGAAGCCCTGGTCACTTTCAAGTATCACGGACTGCTGGGAAATCGGCTGAAGTACCTGATCTGCCGCCGCTGCGGAGCAGTGCTGTACCAGTGTGTGGCAGAACCTCACCGGTTCCCGCAGGCAAGAAGATAACCTTACAGCGCAGGAGGCTGGAATACTATGAGGAAAGAACCTGATAAGCGTATATCTTTCCCGTGCCAGTGGCAAATCTATCAATACGGCACGCAAAGCCCACAGCGGTATCTGCCGCCGTGGGCTTTGTTGTCTCCACACTTCCTGTACAATAGCAATATCATTCAAATGGGAGGGCCTCTATGAAGAACCGTCAATTGACACAACAACAAATCCGAGCATACGCCCATTATCTTCAGATGGAGGAAAAAAGCGGTGCAACCATGGAGAAATATCTGCGGGATATCCAGGCGTTTGCCTGCTGGCTTGATGGTCGTGACATCAGCAAGGAGTTGACCTCGGAATGGAAAGGTCACCTTATATCCCAGGACTACGCCCCGACCACCGTCAATGCCATGCTCTCTGCCCTGAACAGTCTGCTGGAGTTCCTTGACCTGCGGGAGTGCCGGGTGAAGTTTCTGAAAATCCAGCGCCGTCTGTTTCGGGATGCCGACCGTGAGCTGACGAAGGATGACTACCAGCGTCTTCTGAACACGGCCCACAAATTGGGAAAGGAACGGCTGGGACTTCTGGTGGAGACCATTGGAGCCACCGGCATCCGGGTCAGCGAAGTAGCGTATATCACCGTAGAAGCTGTCCAACAGGGCAAAGCAGAAATCGCTCTCAAAGGCAAGATCCGCACCATCCTGCTCCCCGGAAAACTCCGTCGCAAGCTGCTGAAGTATGTGAAAAAACAAAAAACCGCCTCCGGCGCGATCTTTCGCACCAAAAGCGGAAAGGAACTTGGCCGCCGACAGATCTGGGCGGAACTGAAAGGGCTGTGCAAGCACGCAGGCGTGGAGCCAGGGAAAGTGTTTCCTCACAATTTGCGGCACCTGTTTGCCACTGTCTTCTACCGAACCTGCCGGGACATTGCCAAACTGGCTGACCTGTTGGGCCACAGCAGCATCGAAACCACACGCATCTACCTGGTTACCTCCGGCACAGAGCACCAGAGGGAGATTGATCGGCTGGGGCTTGTGTCGTAGTCACAGAATCGACATTCCGTCCCAACATCGACTACATAATGGAATAATACATCGTTATTATATCAGGCGTGGACACGAAAGACAAGG
>FR890834.1 GCA_000436875.1 Oscillibacter sp. CAG:155
CCTGCCGGTGGCAGGCGTGCTTTTTTGCGGGGTTACTCTTTGGCGGGATGGGGCGTATAGGTCACGTGGAGCAGCTCATGGGTCCGGCCTTTGAGCGCTCCTTCCAGCAGCTCCGCCACAATGGGATTTTTCTCCGAGCGTTTGATCAGCGCAGACCGGTCCGCCTCGTAGAGGCCCTCCGCCCGCCGGTTCTTGACGGGAAGCAGGCCGTAGGGCTGTCCCGCGCCGCCTACGCAGCCGGTCTTGCAGGTCATTACCTCCACCAAGTCAAAATATGCCTGGCCCTCCTGGATCTCCCGCAGTAGCTTCTGGGCGTTCACCAGCCCGTGGACCACGGCGATCCTGAGCGCCCGGTCTCCGAAGGGCAGTGTCACGGTGCGGATGGTCTCGCTGCCCCGGAGCCCGGAAAACTGGATGGCCTGGAGAGTGTTTTTGGACTTGTCCTCCACCACCCGGCGGGCCACTGCCTCCGCCACGCCGCCGGTGGTTCCGAAGATGGTGGCCGCTCCGGTGCCCATGCCGAAGGGCATATCGGGAGATTCTCCCTCCAGCTCCGAAAAGCGGATGCCGGACTCCTTGATCATGTTGATGATCTCCCGGGTGGTCAGCACCAGGTCCACATCCTGCACGCCGTCATGCCGGAACTCCGGACGCTGGGCCTCCATCTTCTTGGCGGTGCAGGGCATCACGGCGATGTGATAGGTGGTGCGGCCATCCTCCGCGTCCTGCCGGGCGCAGCGGTCCTTGAGCACCGCCGCGAACATCTCCATGGGGGATTTGCAGCTGGAGACGTTTTTCAAAAACTGGGGTGCTTCCTCCTCCACGTACTTCACCCACGCCGGGCAGCAGCTGGTGAACATGGGGAAGGGGCCGCCTTTTTTCAGCCGTTCCAGGAATTCCGCCGACTCCTCCATCACCGTCAGATCCGCGCCGAAGGTGGTGTCATACACCTCGTCGGCACCCATCATCTTCAATGCGGACACCAGCTTATCCAACGCGTTCACGCCGGGCGGAAGGCCGAAGGCCTCGCCCACCGCCACCCGGACCGCCGGGGCAATCTGGATCACCACCCGTTTTTGAGGGTCGTGGAGGGCCCTCCATGCCCGGCCGATCTCGTTGTAGATGGTAATGGCGCCGGTGGGGCAGGCGGCAGCGCACTGTCCGCAGCTGATGCAGGCGGTCTCATTCAGCTTGCGGTCAAAGGCCGGGCACACCACCAGGTCACTGCCCCGGTAAGCGAAGTTCAAAATGCCCATGCCCTGCATTTCCTCGCACACCCGGATGCAGTCTCCGCAGAGAATGCACTTGTTGGGGTCCCGCACCACGGCGGGGGAGGAGTCATCCTTTTCATAGCGGGGCCGGGTATCGGCAAAGCGGACGTGGCGCACGCCGAAGCGCAGCGCCAGCTCCTGCAGGCGGCACTCGCCGCTTTTCTCGCAGGTGGTGCAGTCCCGGTCGTGGGAGGAGAGCATCAGCTCCAGGATCATCCGCCGGTGCTTCAAAAGCCGGGCGGTGTTGGTGCGGATGCGCATTCCATCCCGGGGCTCCATGGAGCAGGAGGCGTCGATTTTGCCCTTCTCGTCCTCCACCACGCACATCCGGCAGGCGCCGTACACGCTCAGCTCCGAGTAATAACAGAAGGTGGGCATGTCGATGCCGGCCTTCCGGATCACCGCCAGCACGTTTTTCTCCCCGTCGAAGGGCACCCGCTGGCCGTCAATGTACATAATTCCCTTTGCCATGTTCTCAGCCCTCCTTTGCCGCGGTGATGGCCCCAAAGGGACAGATCGCCACACAGGCGCCGCAGTTGACGCACCGTTCCGGGTCGATGGTGTGGGGCTGCTTCACCGCGCCGGAGATGGCCTCCATGGGGCAGTTTTTCCGGCACTTCCCGCAGCCTTTGCACTTGTCGGCGTCGATGGTGGGGTGGGGCTTTTCCCGGTTGCAAATGGGGCAGTGGTGGTCCACCACATGGGCAAGATACTCATTACGGAAATATTTCAGCGTGCTCTGGACCGGCTTGCAGGCGCTCTGGCCCAGGCCGCACAGGGCGGTGTGGGTAATGGTGTCCGCCAGCTCCTCCAAAAGGTCCAGATCCTCCAGAGTGCCTTTGTTTGCGATGATCCGGTCCAGAATCTCCAACATCCGCTTGGTGCCCTCCCGGCAGGGGACGCACTTGCCGCAGGACTCCTTTTGGGTGAACTCCATGAAAAACCGGGCGGTCTCCACCATGCAGGTGTCCTCGTCCATGACCACCAGGCCGCCGGAGCCGATCATAGCGCCGATGCTCTTGAGGGAGTCGAAGTCCAGCGGCAGGTCCAGGTGCTCCTTGCTGGCGGTGGTGGCGCCGCCGGAGGGGCCGCCGATCTGGACGGCCTTGAACTTTTTCCCGTTTCGGATGCCGCCGCCGATGTCAAAGACCACCTCCCGGATGGTGGTTCCCATGGGGACCTCGATGAGGCCGGTGTTCACTACGTTGCCGGTGAGGGCAAAAGCCTTGGTGCCGGGGCTGGTCTTGGTGCCGATGGAGCGGTACCACTCCACGCCGTTGCGGATGATGAGAGGCACATTGGCAAAGGTCTCCACGTTGTTGAGCACCGTGGGCTCCGCCCAGAGGCCGTGTTCGATGGTGCGGGGCGGCTTTACCCGTGGCATGCCCCGGCTGCCCTCAATGGAGGCAGTAAGAGCGCTGCCCTCGCCGCACACAAAGGCCCCCGCGCCCCGGTTGACATGGATGCGGAAGGAGAAGTCGCTGCCCATGATGTGGTCCCCCAAAAGGCCGAAGGCCTCCGCCTTGGCGATGGCGGTCTTGAGGCGGTTCACCGCCAGGGGGTACTCCGCCCGGACATAGATATAGCCGGTGTCGCTGCCCACGGCCAGCCCTGCGATCATCATGCCCTCCAGCACGCTGTGGGGGTTGCCCTCCATGATGGAGCGGTCCATGAAAGCACCGGGGTCTCCCTCGTCGCCGTTGCACACCACATATTTCTGCGCGGAGGTCTGTTTGCGGGCGCCCTCCCACTTTCTCCCCGCGGGGAATCCGCCGCCGCCACGGCCCCGGAGGCCGGAATCCGTGATGTTCTTGCAGATCTCCTCGCCGGTCATCTCGAAAAGCGCCTTTTCAAAGGCGGCGTAGCCCCCCTTGGCGATATACTCCTCGATGTCCTCGGCATCGCTGCTGCCGCAGTTTTCCAGCACCACCCGGTGCTGCTTTTTATAGAATGGGATATCCGCCTGCCGGGGATAGGCCACCCCGTCCAGGTGGTAGACCAGGCGGTCGATGATCTCTCCGCCCAGCACGGTCCGCTCCAGGATCTCGTGGCAGTCCTCCGGGGTGACATGGATATACATGACCCCCATGGGCTCGATATGGACCAGCGGACCCATCTCGCAAAAGCCGTGGCAGCCGCTCATCTTCACATGGAGGCTCTTTTCCTCATCCGTGTCATGCTTGAGCCCCACGTAGACGGAAAGCCCCCGCCGCTCACACTCGGCCTTGATATTCTCGTAGATCTTCATGGCGCCGCCGGCAATGCAGCCGGTGCCGGCGCAGATCAGCACCGCGGGTACCTGCTCGCTTTGCTTGAGGGCGTTGCGGGCGTTGGCCTGAAACACATGAAAGCTCTCCCGGGTCAGTTTGGTCTGCATCATCCGGCTTGCGCCTCCTTCCCGCGGATCTCCTCCAGCAGGGCCAGCGCCGTCTCCGGTGTCATTTTCGCGTGAACCTCGCCGTCCACCGTCATCACCGGCGCCAGACCGCAGGCTCCCAGACAGGCCACTGTCTCCAGGGTGAACAAACCGTCCGCCGAGGTCTTTTTCCGCCCGGCAAGCCCCAGATAGTCATGGACCGCGTCATAGATGGGCTGGGACCGGCGCACATGGCAGGCCGTTCCCGCGCAGACTTTGATCACATGCTTCCCCTTGGGTTCCAGGGAGAAATTCTCATAAAACGTGGCGACACTGTACACCTTGGCTGTGCCGATGTGCAGGTTCTCCGCCACCCGGGTCAGGGCCTCCTCGCTGAGGTATTTGTACTCTGCCTGAATCTCCTGCATGATGGCAATCAGGTTTGCCGGATCGCAGTCGAACGCCGTGCAGATCTCGTTGACGCGCGCAAGGTCTTCCATGGGCATTCCTCCTATGTTCCGTAATGTTCCCGGCGGGTGCCGTTAGTTTAATTTAAGGCCGGACAGCAGGAAAAAGCAAGCTTTCCTTTCCGCCGTTTTTATGAAATGTGCAAAAATTAACAAGTTCTGAAGAGGCGTATTTCGCTGTTTTGCCGGTTTTTCTGCTGGAAATCCGGCTGGTTTTCTGCTTTGTCCTCTTGTTTGCAGGCAGATTGTTCGGTATACTAAGATTGTAATTGTCTGCAAAAACATTGCGGCAGCAGGGCGGAATTCACGCCCCGTCTGCGCGATTTTCTTGAAGAAAGGAGCCCGTATCATGGCGCCTGTCAATTTATACCCTGATCTCGCATCCAGAGTGCCCACCACCCTTCTGGTGGTGGATGATGACGAGATGAACCGATGTATCCTGGGAAATATTTTTGCGTCCCATTACTCCATTCAGGAGGCCGCAAACGGCAAAGAGGGGCTGGAGATGATCCTGGCCGGGCCGGAGAAACTGTGCGCGGTGCTGCTGGACGTGATGATGCCGGAGATGGACGGCATCCAGGTGCTGCGGCATCTGAAAGAGGCCGACGTGCTGCGCCGCCTGCCGGTGTTTTTGATCACCGCGGAGGCCAGCGGCAGCGTGATGAAGGAAGCCTACGAGCTGGGCGTGGTAGACGTCATCAGCAAACCTGTGATCCCGTATGTGGTGCTGCGGCGGGTGCAGTCGGTGATCGAACTCTACCAGGCCCGGCGCCGGCTGAGCCATGTGGTGGAGATCCAGCAGTCGGAGCTGCTGGAAAAGGCCCAGAAGATCGTGGATCTGAACATGGGTATGATCGAGGCGCTGTCGGCGGCCATCGAGTTCCGCAACGGCGAGTCCGGCGAGCACGTCCACCGCATCCACGACATCACGGAATTTCTTCTGACCAATACCCCTCTGGGGGACGGCCTGACCCCGGACGAGATCGGCCAGATCTCTCTGGCCGCCATCATGCACGACGTGGGAAAAATCGCCATTCCGGACGCCATCTTGAATAAGCCCGGCAAACTCACGCCGGAGGAATTCGAGATCATGAAGACCCACACTGTCCAGGGCGCTCAACTGTTGGAAAAATTTCCCCAGCTGCGGGAAAACGGGGCGTACCGCTACGCCTGCGACATCGCCCGCCACCACCACGAGCGCTGGGACGGCCGGGGCTACCCCGACGGGCTCAAGGGGGACGAGATCTCCATCTGGGCTCAGGTGGTGTCCCTGGCGGACGTATACGATGCCCTGAGCTGCAAGCGGGTATACAAAGACGCCTTCCCCCGTCAGCAGGTGCTGGACATGATCCGGGAGGGGCAGTGCGGCGTATTTAACCCCAGGCTGCTGGAATGCTTTTTTGCCGTGGAAGAGCGGCTCCACCGGCTCTATGAGCCCAAATAAGCCGTAAGACAAAAGAGGGAGGAACGATCATGGATATCACAAAGAATGAGCGGCTGACGGCCGCAGGGATCGACACCGCCAGCGCGCTGGAGCGCATGATGGGAAACGAGTCTCTTCTGGAACGGTTTTTGAAGCGCTTCCTGGATGACACCAACTATGAAAAGCTTACCCAGGCCATCGCCGCAGGGGACCAGGAGGCGGCCCTCACTGCTGCCCATACCCTCAAGGGCCTTTGCGGCAACCTCTCCATGACAGTGCTTTTTGAGCTGTTCACCCGGCAGGTGGCCGCCTTCCGCGCCGGGGACTGGGCCGGTGCCGCAGCCATGATGGAGGAGATCTCAGCCGCCTATGACCAGGTGACGGCAGCTGTCCGGGAGGTCTTCGCGCAATGAGCACCCAGGTCCGGGGGCAGCGCAGATCCCGGCTGCGCCGCATTCTGCGGGGCATGCGGCTCAATTTCATCACGCTGGGCCTGCTGATCGTTCTGACGGTGCTGGGCCTTTCTTTGATCCGCACCTCCCTCCTGAAGAATGCTCAGGAAACCGGGACCGCCCTGACGCAAATCTATGCGGCCGAAGGCGAGAGCAACCTCACCATCTACGAGACACTGCTCTCCTTCGGCACTTCCTCCATCAGTGACCGCCTCACCAACGGGACGCCCCGGGAGGAGCTGGTCTCCTGGCTGGATCTTTACTTCCAGCGGGTGGAGTCCGTTCTGGGCAAGGGGATCGTAGACCCTTACATGGTTCTGAACGGAAAGATTCTGGCCGCCAACCCCTGGGATGGGGACGAATCCTATGACGTTTCTTCCACGGAGTGGTACCAAAAGGCCATCCAGGCCGGCGGCGAGGTCATATTCACCAATGTCTACACGGACGCCATCTCCCAGCGGCCTGTCATCACGGCGGCCCAGCAGTGCGGAGACAGCGACGCGGTCCTGGCCTTCGACATCTTCCCGGAGAATTTCCAGTTTCAGTTTGACTCCCTGGAACGCCGCAGCGGCAACTCCTTTTTTCTCTGCGACAGCACCGGGACCATTATCTATCAGCAGACAGCGATCGAGCAGTCCCCGGAGGCCATCCAGCAATACCTCATCGACCTCATCCAGAAGATCGACGCCGGAGAGCTGGATGACTACGCCACCCCCATTTCAGACATGGAGGGAAATCTCCGGGCGGTATCCTACACCCGGATGGATAATGGCTGGATCTCCATCATCACCGTCCCCTATGGAAGCATTTTGGCGAGTTTCAACTGGCTGATTCTCTTTTTTATCGCAATTATTTCCATCTTCTTCCTGGCTCTGCTGGGGATGACCTGGCGGGACATGAAGATCAACACCCGAATGGAGCGCGCCAACGAGACGGTCCAGGCCCTGGGTAACTCCTATTACGCTCTCTATCGGGTCAACTTCCAGCAAAACACCTACGAGCTGATCAAAGGGCCCAAGCAAACGCCGATCCCCTCCACCGGAAATTACTCCGATCTGCTGCGGCTGGCTGGAAATGTCATTGAGGCCAACGCCTATCAGGAGTTTCTGGAAAACTTCTCCGCCGAGAATATCCGCCGGCTGGTCAGCCGGCAGACCCGGGACTTCGGCGGCGATTTTCTGCGCCGGTTCGGAGAGGACTACCGCTGGGTCAATGCCCGCATCCTCTATGACGAGTCCCTTTCACCGGAGGAAGTGGTGCTCTCCTTCCGGGAAGTGGACCAGGAAAAGCAGCAGCAGCTCAAAGAGCGTAAATTACTGGAGGACTCCCTGGAGATCACCCGCCAAAACGAGGCGTCCAAGCAGTCCTTTTTCAGCAGCATGTCCCACGACATGCGCACTCCCCTCAATGCCATCATCGGCCTTTCCCAGCTGGCCGTCCAGCACACGGACAGCCCCTCGGAGATCTCCAAGTATCTCTGCCGGATCAACAGCGCCAGCCGCCAGCTGCTGGAACTGATCAACGACATTCTGGACATGTCCCGCATGGAGCAGGGCATGGTCACGCTGAACAACAGCCCCATCGACCTGCAAGCCTGCGTGGAGGAGTGTCTGGAGACCTTCCGCTACCAGGCGGAGCAGCAGGGCAAGCAGCTGACATGGGACTTCTCCCTGGAAAACACCCATCTGCTGGCGGACCCCTTCCGGCTCCAGCAGATTCTCAACAACCTTCTCTCCAACGCCTTCAAGTTCACCAAGAAAGACGGCCGCATCGCACTGCACGTCACCCAGCTGGACAGCGGGGAGTACGCCAAATACAAATTTGTGATCTCCGACAACGGCATCGGCATGTCTCCGGAGTTTTTGCCTCACCTGTTTGATCCCTACTACCGGGAGATGCGCTTCACCGACCGCCAGGCGGTGGGGACGGGGCTGGGCATGTCCATTGTCAAGAGCCTGGTCACGCAGATGAATGGTGAGATCAGCGTGGAGAGCCGCCCCGACGAGGGGACCACCTTCACGGTGATCCTGCCTTTCCCCGTCATCGAGACGGACAGTGAACCGGACGCGGCCTCCGCTCCGGCGGAGTCCTTCTCCCTGGAGGGCCTTCATATTTTGCTGGCAGAGGACAATGAGGTGAACATGGAGATCTCCACGGAACTTCTGACCATGCACGGCGTGCAGGTCACCCAGGCATGGGACGGTCAGGAGGCGCTGGATCTCTTCTCCCAGTCGGCCCCCTTCGCCTTTGACGCCGTTTTGCTGGATATGCAGATGCCCCGGATGGACGGCTGTGAAGCCGCCCGGCGCATCCGGGCCCTCTCCCGGCCCGACGCCCGGCGGGTCCCCATCATCGCCGTCACCGCCAACGCCTTCTCCGAGGACATCGCCGCCACCGCCGCCGCAGGGATGAACGCCCATATCTCCAAGCCCATTGATTTCAACGGACTTTGTCAAACCCTGGAATACTGGACCCACAGGGCCCGAAATCAGCAGCAGGAGGACTCAGCAAAGCCATGAAACAGAAAAACACCCGCTTTTTGTGGATCAGCCTGATCAGCATCCTGGCCCTGTGTGTGGGCGTCTTTGTCTGGATCACCTCCTATATGGTCCGGGAGAGCGACAAGGCCATCAACCGGGTGGGCGAGATCTATATGCAGGAGATGAACCATCAGCTGCAGCTGCACTTCAGCTCCATTATCAATCTGCAGCTCTCCCAGGTGGAAGGCATCATCTGGCGCACGCCGCCGGAATCCGTGCCCTCCTACAATGAGGAAATGTGTGAGGAACTGGCCACCAGCGCCATCGCCCGGGACTTCTTCTATCTGGCCCTCTACTCCAAGGACGGAGACGCGGACGTCCTCTACGGCGACCCCGTCACCATTTTGAACGAGGACACCTTCCTCGCATCCCTGAACCAAGCGGAAAAGAAGGTGACGCTGGGCATCACCGAAAGCGGCGAGCGGCTGCTTTTGCTGGGGGTCTCCGTGGGCTACCCCGCCTCCCAGGGCTATCCCATGCGGGACGGGAGCCACTGCACGGCCCTGGTAGCCGGTATCCCCATCGAGTATATCAACGAGACCATGTCCCTGGACATAGACGACTCCCTCATCTATTCCCATATCATCCATAAGGACGGCTCCTTCGTGATGGAAAACGCCGACGACACCGGCGGCACCTACTATGACTGGCTGCTGCGGCGATGCACCTTCGAGAACCAGACTCCCGAAGCGGCGGTCTCCGCGCTGGAGGAAGCCATCAGCCGGGGAGAGGAGTATTCCACCTCTTTGAGCGTGGACGGCCAGCGCCGGCACATCTACTGTTCCCCGCTGCCCAATTCCGAGTGGTACCTGGTGACGGTGATGCTCTACGGCACGCTGGACGAGGCAGTGGCAAGCCTGGGCTATCAGCATATTTACACCGCTCTGGGCGGCTGTGCGGTGATTATTGCGGCGCTGCTGCTGATCTTTTACCTGTACTTCCGCATGTCCCAGCAGCAGCTGACCCGTCTGGAAAAAGCCCAGCGGGAGGCGGAGCGGGCTAACCAGGCCAAGAGCGAATTCCTCTCCAACATGAGCCACGACATCCGCACTCCCATGAACGCCATTGTGGGCATGACAGCCATTGCCGCCTCCCACATCGACCAGCCCGCCCAGGTGCGGGACTGCCTCCACAAGATCACCCTCTCCAGCCAGCACCTGCTGGGCCTCATCAACGACGTGCTGGACATGTCCAAGATCGAAAGCGGCAAGCTGACATTGAACATGGATCTGCTGTCCTTGCGGGAGGTGACGGAGAATATCGTCAATATCATCCAGCCTCAGGTGAAGACCAAGCAGCAGTCCTTCGACATCTTCATTCAAAACATCCAGACCGAGCAGGTGTACTGCGACGGCGTGCGGCTCAATCAGGTGCTGCTGAACCTCCTCTCCAACGCATTGAAGTTCACACCGGAGGGCGGCTCCATCAGCATGACGCTCTCCCAGGAGGACTCTCCCCGGGGCGGAGACTATGTCCGCACACACTTCTATGTCCGGGACAACGGCATCGGCATGTCCCCGGAGTTCCAGAGCCGCATCTTTGAATCCTTTATGCGGGAGGACAACAACCGGGTCCAGAAAATCGAGGGCACCGGCCTCGGCATGACCATTACCAAATACATTGTGGACGAGATGCAGGGCACCATCGAAGTGGAGAGCGAGCCCAACAAGGGCTCAGAGTTCCATGTGGTGCTGGATCTGGAGAAGGCTCCCTGCCAGGAAGCCGACATGATCCTGCCCCACTGGGAAATGCTGGTGGTGGATGACGATGAGCAGCTCTGCCGGAGTGCGGTGGATGCGCTGCAGGAGATCGGCATCCAGGCCGAACCGGCTCTGGACGGCCCCACGGCCATCCAGATGGCTGCTGCACGCCACCAGGCGGGACGGGATTATCACATCGTCCTGCTGGACTGGAAAATGCCCGGCATGGACGGCATTGAAACCGCCCGGCAGCTGCGCAAAACCATCGGCGAGGAAGTTCCTATCCTTCTCATCTCCGCCTATGACTGGAGCGAGGTGGAGAAAGAGGCCCGTCAGGCGGGCATCAGCGGCTTTATCGCAAAGCCCCTGTTCAAATCCACGCTGTACTACGGTCTGAGCCGCTTTGCCGTCTCCGGCGGCGGCACTGCTGAGACCCCCGCCGAGATCCTCCCGGATTACACCGGCCGGCGGATTCTGCTGGCGGAGGACAACGACCTGAACTGGGAGATCGCCAATGAGCTGCTCTCCGTTCACGGCTTCACCCTGGACTGGGCAGAAAACGGGAAGATCTGCGTGGACAAATTCCGCGCCTCTCAGCCCGGTTTTTACGACGCGGTGCTGATGGATCTGCGGATGCCGGTGATGAACGGCTATG
>FR890835.1 GCA_000436875.1 Oscillibacter sp. CAG:155
TGATGCACTCGGAATCCTGCATGCCGGCCTTGTGCTGGATGGCGCCGGAGATGCCCAGTGCGATGTACACCTTGGGGTGCACGGTCTTGCCGGTCTGGCCGACCTGGTGGTCGGCAGAGAGCCAGCCGCTGTCGATGGTGGCACGGGAACCGCCCACGACGCCGCCCAGCACCTCAGCCAGCTCCTCAGCCAGCTTGATGCCGCCCTCGACATCCTTGCTGATGCCGCGGCCAACGGATACGATGTAATCGGCACCGATCAGATCCACCAGCTTCTTGGCGGCCTTCACCACCTCGGTGACCTCGGTGTGGATGTCGCTCTCGCTCAGCTCGAAAGCGGGCTTGACGATCTCGCAGGCGTCCGCCTTGGCCTGATCGAAGGCGTTCTTCTTCATAACACCGGGACGCACCGTCGCCATGCAGGGGCGGAAGCGAGGGCAGATAATGGTGGCCATCAGGTGACCGCCGAATGCGGGACGGGTCATCTTCAGGTTCCGGTCCTCCATGTCCCACTTGGTGTTGTCCACGTCCAGAGTGGAGGACTCACGCAGGAACTGGATGTAATTGGCCACATCCACGTCCAGGTGGGTGCAGTCAGCGCACAGGCCGGTGTGCAGACGGGCCGCGCAGCGGGGGCCCAGGTCACGGCCGATGTTGGTGGCGCCGATCAGGAAGGCCTCGGGCTTGAGGTCCTCGATCACGTCGCAGATCACCTTCGCATAGGCGTCGGTGGTGTAGGTGGCCAGGAGGGGATGCTCGCACACGATCACCTTGTCGGCGCCGTAGCCGCCCAGCTCCTTGGCGACGTTCTCGATGCCCTCGCCGCCCAGCAGCAAACCGCACAGGTTCACGCCCAGCTCGTTGGCCAGGTCGCGGCCCTTGGAGATCAGCTCAAAATCGGTGGGCATCAGCTTGCCCTCGCGCTGCTCGCAGAACACCCATACATCCTTGAAAGCAGCGATATCAGCACTGTTGAAGTTAGACATAGTCGTTT
>FR890836.1 GCA_000436875.1 Oscillibacter sp. CAG:155
CACCGGGCAAGCTTTAGTCAAGGGCAAACAGCGCCGCATGGATCTCAAACCGTTGTAGTTACCACGGCTAATAAAGGACTCAACAAGGATGTCGAATTTATTGCTAAGCGACCGTACGACGCCTTGATGACTATACTTTATTCAAATTGGATATCGTTCTCATTGCACCATCGTTCGGCAAGCTCCCGGTAGGCGTTTGCCTGATAGTCGTACCACAACTGTTCCACGCCTTGAAAGCGGATCGTTTGCTTGAAACGCCGGAACGCACCCTTGCCGCGTATTGCCCCAGCCAGCTCGCTTTTGATCCTGCCCGCTGGGAGGTCGTCCACAAAGGAGTCCATGATGCTGTATTCGTGGATTTCATATTTTGTCGGGAATCGGAGAAACCGCTCCGGTTCCTTCTCGATCAGTTCGGCAAGATCCTCATCTGTCTCACCGGTAATCCATACATCAGGCAGATAAACCGTTTCGTTGGTTTTCGTATCATAGAGCATCGTGTAGGCATCGCTGGCCTGTTCGATTGCGTCTATGACCGTTTGCAGCTTGATCTTCATGCGCATCACCGTCCGCAGCACTTTTTGTATTTCTTCCCGCTTCCGCAGGGACAGGGATCGTTCCGGCCAACCTTTTTCGGTTTTGTTCCGTTCTGAATTTCTGCGATTTCTTTCAGGAAATTCATCCGCAGCTCTTCGCTGGGCATCTCCATTGCCAGAATCCCTTGCCGAAGCTCGTCTGGATTCATGGTTCCGTCCGCAATGGCCTGACGGATGTTCGGGCCAAAGGAAATAGACTTGGGAATGCGTTCTTCCGGGGGATACATTGCGGTCAATTCGTCGGGCGTATGACCACGGTTATATTGCATCCGCACATGGTTGTGAAACGGCGTATACACCTCTGCAAAATCGCCTATATCCACTTTGCGGCGAAACTTCACACCGATCTCATCCAACCGGTTCATCACATCCTCAAATCCGGCGTTCATGCAATGGAGACCATAATAGATGTCGATGAACACCGCTTCCAGCTTGTCCTCCGGCACAGTGGTTTTAGTCAGGAGGAAGTTTCGGAATGCCTCTGCTTCCGGGGTATTCTCCCAGTGGAAGGGATTGTCGTAAGCAAGGAACTCCTTCTTGTCCGGCACATAGTAGGGCTTTCCCTGATGGCCTCGTAAGATCTCATGATATGGTTCAAGGTCCTCGCCGATTAGCTGCACATCTATGACCTCGTACTCCATCAACTCGGTTTCAGGACCGTCGTAATAGAGTTCAGATTTACCGAGGATGTAGTAGTCCTCGCACTCATGCCTTGCGATTTCGGCAAAGGCAAGAAATTCTTCCTTCGTCACCAGCGATTTGTTCTGCGATGTGATGATCCCATAGAGCTTGCTGAGCGGGATAATGCCGTACAGATTGGCGGCGGCATTCAAATACTTTCGCAGAAGCCGCGAGGCGGTATCCTTCAACGGGATCTCCCGATAGAGCGCATTTAATTTTCTGCGCCCGTATTCCTCTGGGATCGGGATATAATACGGTTCCTCTCTGCTCATTCCGCTTCCTCCACAATGCCAAAATCAATCAGAATATTTTTATCTCCGTAGGTGGGATAGACGATGCCGGTCATCTCATACGCATATCGCTTGACCTTCCGGAAATCCTTTGTCCGCTCCGGGGAAAATGCTGCGGTTTCATACTTTTCGTATTCCGGCAGACCGGCAAGGTCATCCGCAGCCGCCTTGATCAGTGCATCTGTAACATCATAGATATCTTTCCCGTACTCTACGGCCAACAGCTCGTGTTTCTTTACATCCTGATCCAGATTCCCGAAGGAACGATACAGCAAGTATTTCATCGTAATTTTTTCTCCTTTTCCATGATGTCATCTTGTTCGATGCTTCGATTCTCTCAGGAGCCTTTGCGCTGATCCATCCTACAAATTTATCACAGTTCATTTCAAGAAACTGCTTCGGTGCTCCTGTTCGCGGAATCGGTGTCCCTGCATATTCAGCTCCGAAACCTTGAGCGCCACCAAGTTTATATCTGAACACATGATGCGCGCAATCTGGCCGACATCATAGCCGCCGTATATGTATTCCAGAATCTCATCGTCAGGAAGAGCGATCTGTGCGGCAAACATATTTGCCTCGTATTCCATCCGCTGATTCCGCATGTCAAAAATATTGAATTCCTGCAAGCCGCCAACCTGGATCGCCTCTCCGCGGTGGAGACAGTCATGCCCGATCTCATGGAGCAGAACAATATCGTGCATCACTGGGTCGAGGTGTTTGTTGATGAAAATATAACGGTTGCGTTCAATAACCATGTACGCGCCTTTTTGTCGGGAGAAATCACGAGGCATAACGATCAGCCCCAACTCCCGTGCAATTCGGTCGGCATTTCTTGTGCCGCATTGACGCAAAACACGATTGGCTTTTTGAATGGCCTCCTCAGCTCGAATCAGCATAGCGGTATCACCCCTTTCGGGCAGAATGGTATAATTTCACATTTTCAGTATAACGGATGCGAAGTCCAATATAAGGGACTTAGTTCTCTTCATTCTGCTTTCGATACTTTTTCGGGGTGTACTTTTTGTTGCGCTTTTTCGCATCAATGTAGGCTTCCTGAATCGCGAGCATCAGCTCATCCATGTCTTCTTCGGCCATCTCACCGCCAGAAAAGGCGCCCCGTATCTCTTTCAACAGTCGCTCGGCGCCCTTCTTACCACGATAGCCATATTCCTGCCCCGCCATCGCAATGAAGTCATCGCCCTCGTTGTGCAGATAGTCTGCATCACACCCGAGAATCTGGGCGAGAACGCTATACACCTCACGGTTCTGGGGGTATGTGGTGCCTTTTTCATAGTTGGTGATCGTCCTGAGACCTACTCCCGCCAGCTTTGCAAGTTCCGCCTGAGTAAGCCCCTTTTCCTTGCGCATTGCGCAGAGCTTTTCTCCGAACCTCATAGCATATCCTCCTGCCTGTAAATATGTTAATATGCAATTCGTTTGCGCTATATGCACAAAACCGCTTGACACAAGCAAACAGTTTTCGTATAATGAGATTACGCAATCGTTTTACGCATTTATTGTATATCGGTTTGCGTGTCCCGTCAAGGGGCGTGGCCTTCATTTGTTCTGGAACTTCCAAGAGATGCCAGGCAATGAAAGCTTTGTCTGTGTTTTCCGTGATAGCAAGCAAGGAGTGAGGAAAATGAGTGTACCGTGCAGGAAAGCTTATGTCTCAGTCAATCTGGATGTAGATCAGGAGGGTGTGTTCTATCCCCGCTTCATCCGATGGGAAAACGGCTTGATTTTTCAGATCGACCAAATCTTGTATAAGTGCCGCGCCGCTTCTAAAAAGGTGGGGGGCGGCGGTATCCGTTACACGGTGCAGATCCGTGGCAGAGAGTCCTATCTGTTTCAGGAGGGCAGCAAGTGGTTTGTTGAAGCAAAGGAGATCTGACGATGATTTTGTCCCAGAAGAACATCGAAGAAATTGCCGCAGCCGTGACCAAGGATTTCAACGTGTTCTACTTCGGCTGCGACTCCGAAGAATCCCGGCGTATGGCACGGGGAACCCCGATTGACCAGTTCGCCAGGGAATATCTTGGAATGGCTGTGTCGTTTGCCCGACTTTCCTCAGACGGAAGCATATGCGGCCTGACCGCCTATGCGGACACCGAGTACATCACAGAAGAAATGGGCGTAAAACGAGCAATCTCGCTCAGGAAAAATCAGATTCTGTTGGATGTGAGCTTTATTCAGCCCGGACAAGTCCATAAACTCTGCGGCAAGAGGCGCTTTACTCTCGCCCATGAATGCGCCCATCAGATTTTATTCCAGATGGAAAGCGACGCTGTGCGGTCGGCCTGTACCAAGAAATACTCGGCGTGGACAGCGTATTCGCTCCGGGACTTGAAGACCCGCGAGGACTGGAATGAATGGCAGGCAAATGTCCTTGGGGCGGCAATTCTGATGCCGCAAAAAGAGATCGATCTGGCCATGTGGTACTTTGCCGCCGGCAGGAAATTCATCAACTACGAGGGGGTGTTTGCATACCGCGACAAGGTATCCTTGATGATGTTGTGCAAGCAGCTCGCCGTATCCAAGTCGGCTGCGGTGATCCGGTTACGGCAGCTCGGCTATATCGAGGATCGTCCGTACCGGGAATATATTGATCCGTTGGAGGTGTGGCCGTGAAAAAGAATATCCGCATCTCAGAACCGTCTGAGGAAATGATGGAAAAAATCCGAAAAGCGCGCCATGCCATTGCAAACCAGAAAACAAGGATGGTGAAATGCCCCTTCTGTGGGCACAATTCAATCGCCGTATTTGAAGACACCAGAGGTCATGTTCAGGCCAAGTGCAAGCTGTGTGGCCGCGAAACGGTCTTTGATGTTCTGAGTATGAGACGGTTTTTCCTCCACCTCAACCGGAGGTAGAGATCAACAAATAAATATTTTGATAGCTGTGCTGTGGAGCCGCTGATTGGTGAGTCTTCCTAATGCCGCATGATCAGATGTTTCCGAAATGGAAACACCTGATTTATCGGTATGGGACGACAAGCTCACCGTCATGCGGCTCTTTTTTAGTCTCGTCCTTCCGCTGCTCTCCGCCAGCGGAAAGGACGAGCTATGAAAATCCCGAAAACCCCGAAAGAATTTGACTACGATCTCTGGACTACGGAGGACGGAAAGTGCATGGTGCGGATCAAGGCCACCGGAGAAGCGGTAGAGGTTGATCGCACGGTGATGCAAGTGCTTCGTTCGGAGGAAAAGCGGCTCCGGCGGGCCTTATCCTCAGAGAGTGAGCCGTGTGGAACGGAAAAGACTGCGCCTACACCCCTCTCTCTGGATGCACTTCCAGAAGATGTGGCGGATTCCTGCTGGTTGGCAGACGCCCGTGACTACACGGAGGAGATCACCACGAAACTTCTGGAGAGGAAACTGCGGGAAAGTCTGACCTCCACCCAATATGGCATTTATCAGGCATGCATCCTGAATGGGGTCAGCTACAAGGCATATGCGGATCAAATGGGGGTCAGTTACCAGAGTGTCCAGAATGCGATTCGCCTCATTCAGAAAAAAGCAAAAAATATTTTCGGGTGATAGTTGTGGTTCTCCTGGAAAATGTCCGTTGTAAAGTGAAGGGGCCTTAAGACGCCTTCATTGAACCTTTTCAACTGAATATCCGGCAGCTAAATAACATCAGCGATGAGCGAGCGATGCGGACGGTGCGCGATGACCACCTGTAGGAGACAAAAAGGAAATGCTTTTCTTTTTCTCCTATCAATGACGGCCAATAAGGTGCCCAGCGGGTCCTCCGATCCAAAAGCAGGCATGGCAGCCTGTTTCGCCAAGACCTCATCTGCCTACAATGGTACCCCTGCCCAGCCACAGCCTCAAGCAATGGGGGCAGCTCGGAGAGATCCTCGGAGGGGTTTGATTCCCGGAGTGCGGTGCCCACCGCAGTTTAGTTGACCGCCCTGCCTGGGGAAGTAGTGTCGAATACAGAGATTCCCGGAGTGCGGCGCCCGCCGCAGTTTAGCTGACCGCCCAAGCCTGGGGAAGTAGTGTCGAATACAGGCAACAAAAAGACATTTAATAGTCTTGATATCAGAAGCAATGGGGGTCACCCATCATGTAGCAGGAAAGCCAAGGCTTCCTCAACCAAATCGGGTGACCCCTATTTTTGTGGTATCAATTCATATTCATATTTAGGAGGGATCACATCATGATTGCTGTGTCGCAAACCAAGAGTGCAAACTACCTGTTTATTGTGGCCGTGCTGAAGTCGATGCGGGAAGGTGGCGTGATCACTCAGGCCGAGTATGAGCGAGCCAAGCGCTACTACCAGAAGCTCACCGGCTCCGATCTCGTCATCGCAGATTAAATGTTCAGAAGGAACCGTCTAAATTGATGTATTTTAGGCATCAGGTCTTGTCGCTTGTGTAGAAATTTACTTCTCTGCGTTCTTTCAATAGACTTTGCCTTGCCGTTGACTATAATGTTGCTTGAACCGGAAAAGTGGATGGTACCAAAATGTAGTACAATCCAAAATTCAGCCAGAAAGGAGGGCTGTTGATGCCGCAGGTCAAACTCATCTCGCCCATCACCAGGCAGGAAATCCGCAAAATCCGAGTCGCCGCCTATTGCCGGGTATCTTCCAATTCAGCGGATCAGCAGAACTCCTACGCCAACCAGATTCGGGTATATACCAGCCTCATTCAGAGAAAAAAAGAGTGGGAGCTGGTGGAGATATTCGCTGACGAAGGGCTCTCTGGCATGAACGCACAGAACCGCACCGAATTCCAGCGAATGATCAAGATGTGCGAACAGCACCAAATCGACCTGATCGTCACCAAATCCGTCTCCCGTTTCGCCCGAAACGCCAAGGAGTCTCTGGAATATGTCCGGAAGCTGAAATTGCTCGGCGTGGGGGTGCAGTTTGAGAAAGAGGGAATCTACACCCTGGCCCTCGGAGATGAGATGCTGCTCAATACCTTCTCTGCCATCGCACAGGAGGAGTCTAAGGCAATTTCCCAGAACCAACGGCTTTCCATCGTGAAGCGGATGCAGTCTGGGGAATATGTGGACAGCAACGCTCCTTACGGCTTCCGGCTGGTGGATAAGGCGCTGGTGGTCTATGAACCGGAGGCGGCCATCGTCCGCATGATGTTCGAAAACTACCTGAGCGGCCAGTCTACATCGGAGATCGCCCGGGATCTCAACAGCCGCGGCATCAAAACCAAAACCGGGAAATCCACCTGGCGCTCCACCAAGGTGGCATACATACTTGGAAATGAGCGGTATTGCGGCGATTGCAAATATCAGAAAACCTACCGCGACACCACAGTCCCCTTCAAACAGTTCCGAAATCGAGGTCAGGAGGATATGTTCTACGCCTCCATGACCCACGCTCCTCTTATTGACCGAGATACCTTTGACAAGGTCCAGCTCCTCTTGAAAAAGCGTCAGGATGT
>FR890837.1 GCA_000436875.1 Oscillibacter sp. CAG:155
CAACTTCTCCTGGCTGAGCTTCTGGGTCCGGGAGAGCAGGATGGTGCCGGCGGCTTCGATCTGGTTGTTGTAGAACTCGCCGAAGTTCTTCATATAGACCTTCACCTTGGTAGCGTCTGCCACGGTGACGAAGCTGTTGAGCTTCATGTTCTCCGTGTCGGCCACGGTGTTCTCCACCGCCACGATCACGTCGGAGAGCTTGCCCACGCCGGAGGGTTCGATGAGGATGCGGTCGGGGTGGAACTGGGCCTGCACATCCTTGAGGGCCTTGTTGAAATCGCCCACCAGAGAGCAGCAGATGCACCCGGAGGACATCTCGGAGATCTGGACGCCGGATTCCTTCAAGAAGCCGCCGTCAATGCTGATCTCACCGAACTCGTTTTCGATCAGCACCAGCTTTTCGCCCTGGAAGGCCTCCGCCAGCAGCTTCTTGATGAGGGTCGTCTTACCGGCACCCAAAAAGCCGGAGATGATGTCGATTTTGGTCATGTAATCAAGTCCTTTGCAATAAAATTTCCGAACAGAATCAATATACCACCAAACGCAAAAAAAGCAACGCTCTTATGGGAAATTTCCCCCGTTTTTTGGGAAAACAGACCGCCGCCGGGCCAAAACGGCCCGGGAGCGGCCCCGGCTGCGGCACTGTGTTCGACGGCGTTCCACCCGGGGCTGGAAGGCCCGCGCCTCCCGGGCCACGGTGTCGGCCAGAAGGAGCAGGCTCAGAAGGTTGGGAACGGCCATCAGGGCGTTGAAAAGGTCGGAGAGACCCCACACCAGATGCAGGGGCTCCACGGCACCGGGCAGCGCCGCGAGACAAAATGCCGCCCGATAGAGCCGCAGATGCCGGACGCCGAAGAGGTATTCAAAGGCCTTTTCCCCCAGGTACTCCCAGCCCAGGATGGTGGAAAAGGCGAACAGGGCCACGGCGATGCTGACAAACACCGCGCCGCCCCGGCCCAGCACCGTCTCAAAGGCCAGAATGGTCAGCCGGGCGCCGTTGAGGGGCGCTCCCGTGCGGGGGTCCGCGGTGCCCAGGACGCCGGAGGTGCAGATGCAGAGGCCGGTGACGGTGCAGACCACCATGGTGTCGAAAAAGGTGCCGGTCATGCTGATGTAGCCCTGCTGCACAGGGTGGTCGGAGGCGGAGGCGGCCGCAATGATGGCGGCGGAGCCCATGCCCGCCTCATTGGAAAAGCACCCCCGGGAGATGCCGAAGTGGACGCACCGGAACCATGCGGCAGCGGCAGAACCGGCGGCGCCTCCGGCGGCGGCCCGGGGAGAGAGGGCCATGGTGAAGAGATCAACCATCGCCCCGGGCAGGGCGGAGCGGTTGCCCCAGATCACCGCGAGACCGGCGGCCAGATAGAAAAGCGCCATGGCGGGAACCAGAACGGTGGAGATTCGGGAGACGCTGCGGATGCCGCCCAGCACGGCAAAAAGAGCCAGCACCGTCACCACAGTGCCGGTCAGCAGGGGAGAGATGTGGAAAACGCTGTCCAGGGCCTGGGCGATGGAGTGGGACTGGGTCATGTTGCCGATGCCGAAAGAGGCCAGAACTGTGGAGAGGGCGAAGAGAAAAGCCAGCAAACCGCCCAGCCACCGGGGGGAGACGGCCTTGCGCATGGTGTACATGGGGCCGCCGGACCACTCGCCCCGGGCATTGACCTCCCGGTATTTGACCGCCAGCATGCACTCGGCGAATTTGGAACTCAGGCCGAAGGCGGCGGAGAGTTCCATCCACACCAGGGCACCGGGGCCGCCGGCGGTGAGAGCAGTGGCCACACCCACGATGTTTCCTGTGCCGATGGTGGCAGCCAGCGCCGTCATCAGGGCGGAAAAGGGGGACACGGACCCGGCGCCGCCGGAGCGGACCCGGGACTGACGGCCCAGAGCGCTGCGCAGGGCGTAGCCCAGATTGCGCCAGGGGAGAAACCGGGTCCGAACGGTGAGATAGATGGCGGTCCCCATCAGCAGCACCAGCATCCCCGGGCCCCACATCTGCTGGTCCGCCCACTGGACCCACTGGGAAAACGTCATAACCCCGCTCCTTTCACGCCCGGACCGCGGCCCGGCGGATGTTGTCCGGCCGGAACCGGGTGAAAAGGCGGCCCGGTCCGGCGGTAAAAGAGCGTATGCGCCCGGGGGTCGAAAACATGACGA
>FR890838.1 GCA_000436875.1 Oscillibacter sp. CAG:155
ATCCGAGGCTCCTCGAACTGTACAAAACCCTCTGCCGCCATGTCTATTACAAATACCCCGCTCTTGTGGGAGAGCACACTGCCCTCTTCCGGCTCCAGTTTGAGGAAACGGAGGATGGGGATACGGATACTGAGGAGGTGGAAACATGAAAGCGCCGGAGATCAAGCACTACATCAACTGGCTGGGTCGGGTGGAATACCGAAACATCAACTGCTCCTTCACCTATGACGAGACATCCTATGCGGCCATCGACCGGATCTTCCGCCTTCTCCACCGGCTGGAGCCAGGCCCGGAGAACACAAGCTGGGAACTGTGGCTCCGTGCGGAGCGAGGTACCATTGAAGACTTCGGCAGCTTTGAGGAGCTGCGGGCGGACGGCCAGGTGGAGAGCTTTGAGGAGTTTGAAACCTGGTGGCATTCCGAGTTCCCGGAGGAGGCAGCGTGGTTCCACTTTGCCGCCGGCGAGGATCAGAAGATCGGGTATCGGGCAATATTCTTGGGGCATCGGCATGTGCTGGAGGTGGACAGCCGCAAAGAGCGCGCCTTCCCCTATGACATCGCCCCATTCACCGCCTGGCTGGAGGGTGCGGTACGGGACACCGTTCAGATGGTGGAAACCGGTTCTTATCAGGAACTGGTGGAGCGGGAGCTGCCCATCTGGCATCGAACCGGAACCATCCTGCGCCGGGATCTGTGGAGGGTATTCCCACAGTGGAAGGAGGAGTTCTTCCAGGACTTCTCCCAGCAGGAGGTGGAGGAGTTTCTCACCTCGGCGGTTGGGTATCCTTTGGAAAATAACAAGCGGCTCCCATCCGTGACCGCAAACGAATTCTATCACTTCTGTGCCCTGGGCTATCGGGCCATGGGATACACTGGAACGGAGAAATCGGAAAAAGAGCAGTACGCTCTCCACGCCGATGGGCGGGACGAGGGACTGTCCAAGCTGGACGGAGATTCCCCCGAAGCTTTTGCACGGTGGCTGAAGGAGCGTCCCCGCACCGGTCACCCCTGGGAGGTATGCCGGGGCGGCAACAGCACCCACATCGATTGCATCGTACACCAAGATGCGCATGGCTACTATCTGGTGGTGGCCGGTCTTGCGGAGACCCGGACGATTGAGGCGGTCCGTTTCTTCCTGGCGCTTTATCGGGCAGGCGTTCCCGTATGCATCCGAAACACAGAGGAACTGAAGGCCCGCCTGACCGGAGCGGAGTCCATCGGCATCGTGCCGGAGGGAGTCTTTCCCGCCTACTGCCACGACAGGTTTCCGGGAGAGAGCATTGTCGATTTTATGAACCTGCCTCGGGAGCGTCAGGATGAACTTGCAAAATACTGCCGATGGCAGCCAATCCCAGTTCCCAGGATGAAGAAGGAGGGTGAAACCCCATGATCTTCTTTACCTCTGACCTGCATCTCGGTCACGAAAACTGCATACGCCTTTGCAATCGGCCCTTTTCCAGTATCGAGGAGATGGACGAAACTCTCATCGAAAACTGGAACCACAAGGTCACAGGGAAGGATACTGTCTATATCCTCGGCGACCTGATCTACCGCAGCCAAAAGCCGCCGGAGGAATACCTGCGGCGGCTGCGGGGGAAGAAACATCTCATCCTTGGGAATCATGACAGGGGATGGATCAGGAGTTGTCAGACAGAA
>FR890839.1 GCA_000436875.1 Oscillibacter sp. CAG:155
ACCAGAGCTTGGCGGCGATCCGGGGCTTTCCAAATCCAGTCCTTAAAAGCGTCCCGGATGGCTTGCTGCTTTTGGGCGGCCAGGGTGGTCTCTTTGGCATTCAACACCCGGCGCTCTTTGCCGTCTGCATCCTCTATGGTGTCGTAGATACGGACATCCCGCAGGTTCAGGCTGTCCTCCAGAATCTTGTAGGCATTGGCACGGCTGGTTCCGTAGGTGGTATAGGCTGCCACATTGTTCTGGCTTACAGAGCTTTTGCCGGTGATCTGCCACTCAGCGGTGAAAGAAGAATAGTTGACCTCGATATTGCGCTGGAGATAAAACGGCGTAGGAAATAGATACTGCTGGATTCAATGCCATTTTTCGATTATCAACCATTTCAAGAATTTCTGGTATCAATTCAGTAAGACGGATATAGCGAGAAATTTGGTTGCGACTTTGACCGACTTGTTCAGCAATTAACTCTCTGGATTCTTTTCCGACACACTTCCGCCCAAGTTGGGCGGAAGTAAATCCTTTACGCCCCTGATGGCTCATTGCTACCAACTTCATTTTGTATGCAAAGGCTCTTTCACTTGGGAGAATCGTCTCACGCTGAAGGTTTGCATCTACCATGTTTACAACTGCCTCATCATCCGTCATAGACCGGACTAAAACAGGCATCTCAGAGTAACCCAATAGTTCACAAGCCGCTTTGCGTCGATGACCAGAAATTAGTTCATAACAATCCTCACCAATCTGGCGAGCCACCGCTGGATGAATTACACCGTGAATTTCAATGCTCTCAACAAGACACCGAAATTCCTCATCGTCTCGTACCTGAAAGGGATGATTCTTAAATGGCTTCAGTTGTTCCAAGGGAATGTTTTTTACTGCTTGCCTCTGATCGTCTCGTCTCATAATGGCCTCCTTTACTGAAAGCTGAATTCGTCCAAAATTACGGAACTGACTGCTGTGAAAATAGCAGCGAGCATGGACAAAATGTATTTTTGAAATCAGAATACATTTTTGCGTTCCTGTTTAGATTTGTACAAACAGCCCAAAATAACAATAAAAACCCCCGCACATTGCCCAATTGGGAATGTACGGGGGTTTTGGCGATTAGATATAAACCTCCACGGTCAAATCATGCCATTTTGACGGTTTTATGCCGTATCCATGGGATTTATAGAAGGTTTGCGCCTCATCAAATCCAATGGTGAATGACAGAACTCTTACTTGCGGGGGTTCTTGATAGCAGCCTGCGCAGCGGCCAGGCGCGCGATGGGCACACGGAAGGGAGAGCAGGACACGTAGTCCAGACCCACGCGGTGGCAGAACTCCACAGAGGAGGGATCGCCGCCGTGCTCGCCGCAGATGCCCAGGTGCAGGTCGGGGTTCACGCTGCGGCCCAGCTTGCAGGCCATGTCCACCAGCTTGCCCACGCCCTTCTGGTCCAGCTTGGCGAAGGGATCGTTCTCGTAGATCTTCTTGTCGTAATAGGCATCCAGGAACTTGCCGGCGTCGTCGCGGGAGAAGCCGAAGGTCATCTGGGTCAGGTCGTTGGTGCCGAAGGAGAAGAAGTCGGCCTCCTTGGCGATCTCGTCGGCGGTCAGAGCCGCACGGGGGATCTCGATCATGGTGCCCACCAGGTACTTCATGTCGGAACCGGCGTCCTTGATGATCTTGTCGGCGGTCTCCACCACCACGCTCTTGACGTACTTGAGCTCCTTGGCCTCGCCCACCAGGGGGATCATGATCTCGGGGACCATGTTCCACTCAGGATGCTTGGCCTGGACGTTCAGAGCAGCCTTGATGACGGCCCGGGTCTGCATGGCGGCGATCTCCGGATAGGTGACTGCCAGACGGCAGCCGCGGTGGCCCATCATGGGGTTGAACTCGTGGAGGCCGGCGATGATGGCCTTGATGTCGGCAACGGACTTGCCCATATCCTTGGCCAGCAGCTCAATGTCGGCCTCCTCGGTGGGCACGAACTCGTGCAGAGGGGGATCCAGGAAGCGGATGGTGACGGGGCAGCCCTCCATGGCCTCGTAGATGCCCTCAAAGTCGCTCTGCTGCATGGGCTCCAGCTTGGCCAGAGCCTTCTCCCGCTGCTCGGTGGTGTCGGAGCAGATCATCTCCCGGATGGCGGGGATGCGGTCCTCGTTGAAGAACATGTGCTCGGTACGGCACAGGCCGATGCCCTGTGCGCCGAACTTCTTGGCCTGGGCGGCGTCGTGAGGCGTATCCGCATTGGTGCGGACCTTCAGGCGGCGATACTTGTCGGCCCAACCCATGACGCGGCCGAATTCGCCGCCGATGGAAGCGTCCACCGTGGGGATGGCGCCGTCATAGATCTTGCCGGTGGAGCCGTCCAGAGAGAGCCAGTCGCCCTCGTGGAAGGTCTTGCCGCCCAGCTCAAAGCGTTTGCCCTCCTCATCCATCGTGATGGCGGAGCAGCCGGAGACGCAGCAGGTGCCCATGCCGCGGGCCACCACGGCTGCGTGAGAGGTCATGCCACCGCGGACGGTCAGGATGCCCTGAGCGGCCTTCATGCCCTCGATATCCTCGGGAGAGGTCTCCAGACGGACCAGGACCACCTTCTCGCCCCGGGCAGCCCACTCCTTGGCGTCCTCAGCGGTGAAGACAATCTTGCCGGAGGCAGCACCGGGAGAGGCGGCCAGAGCAGAGCCCACCACGGGGGCCTTCTTCAGGGCCTCGGCGTCGAACTGGGGATGGAGCAGAGCGTCCAGAGAGCGGGGCTCGATCATGGCCACGGCCTGCTTTTCGTCGATCTGACCCTCGTCCACCAGGTCGCAGGCGATCTTCAAAGCGGCGGCGGGGGTGCGCTTGCCGTTACGGGTCTGGAGCATATAGAGCTTGCCGTGCTCGACGGTGAACTCCATATCCTGCATATCGCGGTAATGATCCTCAAGGATCTTGCAGACGTCCTCGAACTGCTTGAAGGTCTGGAGCATGTAGAGCTTGCCGTTTTCCACGGTGAACTCCATGTCCTGCATATCGTGATAGTGGTTCTCCAGGATCTTGCAGACCTGCTCGAACTGGGCAAAGGCCTCGGGGAACTTCTCAGCCATCTGGCTGATGGGCATGGGGGTCCGGACACCGGCCACCACGTCCTCGCCCTGGGCGTTGGTCAAGAACTCGCCGAAGAGCTTCTTCTCGCCGGTGGCGGGGTTACGGGTGAACGCAACGCCGGTGCCGCAGTCGTCGCCCATGTTGCCGAACGCCATGGACTGGACGTTGACGGCGGTGCCCCAGGAGTAGGGGATATCATTGTCGCGGCGATAGACGTTGGCGCGGGGATTGTCCCAGGAACGGAACACAGCCTTGATGGCGCCCATCAGCTGCTCCTTGGGATCGGTGGGGAAGTCCTGGCCGATCTTGGCCTTGTACTCGGCCTTGAACTGGCCGGCCAGCTCCTTGAGGTCCTCAGCGGTCAGCTCCACGTCCTGGGTGACGCCCTTCTTGGCCTTCATCTCGTCAATGAGCTGCTCAAAGTACTTCTTGCCCACTTCCATGACGACGTCGGAGTACATCTGGATGAAGCGGCGATAGCAGTCCCATGCCCAGCGGGGGTTGCCGGACTTCTTGGAGAGTACCTCCACCACGTCCTCGTTGAGGCCCAGGTTCAGGATGGTGTCCATCATGCCGGGCATGGAGGCCCGGGCGCCGGAACGGACGGAGACCAGCAGGGGGTTTTCCAGATCGCCGAACTTCTTGCCGGTGATCTTTTCCATCTTCTCAATATATTCCATGATCTCGGCGGTGATTTCGGCATTGATCTGCCGGCCGTCTTCATAATACTGGGTGCAGGCTTCCGTGGTAATGGTGAAGCCCTGAGGCACAGGCAGACCGATGTTGGTCATCTCGGCCAGGTTGGCGCCTTTGCCGCCCAGGAGTTCGCGCATGTTGGCGTTGCCCTCGGTGAACAGGTAACAATACTTTTTGCTCATTTTCATTCCTCCGTTATTGGCGCTGCCTCCAGGCGGTAAATCGGTTGACCGTCCAGAGGCAAACGATTTTCCAACATTACAACAATATAATTATAATAATTGGAAATCCAGAAAACAATGCATAAATGGCATAAGAAAAACGGGCGAAAACAGAACGAAATGCCCAAAAAATTGTGGAAGTTCAACAAATGAAAACTGGAAGGAGAAAGACGGTTTCACGGTTTCGTGCAAAACCGCGCGGGGGATTCCTCCTTCCTTTTTCCAGCGGAATATGGTAAAATGGCTGGGCAAGCAACCGAGAGGAGAGACCAGATGAACACCTTTGACCTGCCGGCGGCAGATCCTGCCGCCGTTCGCATCCGGGAGGCCGCCACCCGGGGAAATCTGTCCCATGCGCTGCTCTTTACCGGCAGCGGCGACCGTCTGGCGGCGGCCCGCTATGCCGCAGCGGCGTTGGAGTGCATGGCGGACGGCGTCCGCCCCTGCGGCGTGTGTGAAGGGTGCCGGAAGGTGCTCTCGGGCATTCACCCGGATGTCACCGTGGTGCGGGACGAGCAGCATAAAAACCTCTCTGTGGACGTGGTGCGCCAGGTGCGCGCGGACGCCTATATCCGTCCCAACGAGGGACGGCGGAAGGTCTACCTCTTCCCGGACTGCGCCCTTTTGACGGAACAGGACCAGAATGTTCTTTTGAAGATCGTGGAGGAAGGCCCGCCCTATGCCGCGTTTTTGTTCTGTGCGGAAAACAGCGCGGCGGTGCTGCAGACGCTGCGCTCCCGGTGCGTGGAGCTGAAGCTGCGGCCCAGTGGCGAGCGGACCGGCGCGGAGTCCCAGGCGGCAGAGGAGCTGTGCCGGTGTCTGGGCAGCCGGCGGCGGGGCGCCGTCACGGAACTGGCGGTGCGCCTGGAGCGGAAAAAAACCACCCGGGAGGATCTGGCGGCGCTGCTGGAGCGCAGCCGGGCGGCATTCTCCGCGGCGCTGCTGCTGCTCTATGGGCAGCAGCCGGACCCAATTGACCGGGAAATCGCCCCATTTCTTGCGAAAAACTTGACAAAAACACAAATTATGCGCACAATAGAACTGTTACAGAAATACCATGGAGAATGCGTCTATAACGTGGGCCCCAGCCATGTTTTGGGTGCTCTCGCGGTAGAATTGGAGGGTATCCTTTGACAGAAGTCATCAGCGTCCGCTTTCGGGGCGGATGTAAGAATTATTTTTTTGACCCCCAGGGCGTCCAGGTGCGGATGGGAGACCAGGTGATCGTGGAGACCGCCCAGGGCCCGGAATTTGCCACCTGCACCCAGGGAAACCATGAGGTGGACGATGCGGCCATCGTCAAGCCGCTGAGTCCCATGCTGCGCCTGGCCACGGACAGCGACCGCCGCACGGCGGAGCAGAACCGCAAAAAAGAGCGGGAGGCCTTCGACATCTGCGAAAAGAAGATCGCCGCCCACGGCCTGGAGATGAAGCTGGTGAATGTCTCTGCCAGCTTTGACGGCAGCAAGATCATCTTTTACTTCACCGCCGATGGCCGGGTGGATTTCCGGGAGCTGGTACGGGATCTTGCCAGCGTGTTCCGGGCCCGGATCGAGCTCCGGCAGATCGGCGTCCGGGATGAGGCCAAGATGGTGGGCGGCATCGGGATCTGCGGCCGACCCTTCTGCTGCTCGGAGTTTTTGGACGGCTTTTTGCCTGTCTCCATCAAGATGGCCAAGACCCAGAACCTGAGTCTGAACCCCACCAAGATCTCCGGCGCCTGCGGTCGGCTGATGTGCTGCTTGAAATATGAGCAGCACGCCTATGAGGATGCGGCCAAGCGGATGCCCAAGGCGGAGTCCTTCGTCCAGACGCCGGACGGTCCCGGCAACGTCAAAAGCGTGGATCTGCTGCGGGAGACCGTGAAGGTGGCGCTGGATTCTGCGGCGCCCAATGAGCCCCTTAAATGCTACCACAACTGTGAGGTCTGCGTCCTGCGCAACGGCAAGGGCAGCCGGGACGGTATCGAGGTGCCCGCTGAGCGGCCCGCCCGGTATGTGGAGGAGCCGGAGGAGGAACTGGACGAACCGGTGTTCACCACGCCCTTTTATATGGATGCCCGCCTGGAGGAGGCACCGGTACGGGAGAAGATCGGCGCACCGGAGAGCGGCGACGGCAAGTCCCGCCGTCGTCATCGGGGCGGTCGGCGCCGCAGCGGCGGCGGTGGAAAGCCCGCTGAGGCCCGTCCCGCCAAGCAGGAAGAGCGCCAAACGGCCAAGGGGCCCAAATCCGGCGAGGAGAAAAAGGGCGGCCAGCAGGGCGGAAAGCCCCGCCCGCCCAGACAGGCCCAGCAGTCTGCTCCGCCTCAGCAGCCCAGGGAGCCCAAGGCTGCCGGAGCAGAGGGCGGTGAAGCAAAGCGCCGCCGTCCCCGCCATCGGGGCGGCCGTCGCAGCAAGGGCGGAGAGGGTTCTGCGCCCAAGAGCGAATAAAAGGCAAGGCATCCCGCCGTCCGCGCAGCGGGCGGCGGGTTTTTCCCGAAAAACCACCGGACCGCCGGATACGGAAGTGTTTACAAGTTTACATAAAAGGAGAATGACCATGGGGAAATTCGACGGCGTACTGCTGGCAAGTGACTTTGACAATACGCTCATCTACACCGAGGCCGCACTGCGCAGCGGCGAGCCGGTGCCGGATCTGTCTCCCCGGAACCGGGAGGCACTGGAGTATTTCATGGGGGAGGGCGGCCGCTTCGCGGTGGCCACCGGCCGGGCACTGGCGGCCTTCCGGCACTATGCGGACAAGGTGCCGGTGAACGCACCGTGCGTGGTGTGCAACGGTGCCGCCATCTATGATTTTGCCAAACAGGAATACCTGGATTACGCGCTGCTGGATGAGACTGCCCGCCGGCGGGGGCAGGAGGTGCTGGACCGGTTCCCGGAGGTGGCAGTGGAGGCCTATCACATCGACAATGTCATCCACGGTGTGCACCCCAATGAGATCACCCATCAGCACGAGCACATCACCAACGTGGCGGTGACGGAGGCTCCCTCTCTTCTGGATGTACCCCTGCCGCTGGGAAAGCTCCTCTTTGAGGCAGAGCATGAGGTGCTACAGCAGGTGCAGCAGACGTTGATCCAGAAGGGCTGGGATCAGGACTATGAGCTGATTTTTTCCAATAAGACGCTGCTGGAGATGACCGCCAAGGGTGCCAACAAGGGCGGCATGGTCCGCCGCCTTGCAAAGCTGCTGAACATCTCCATGGACCATGTTTACTGCGCCGGCGACGAGGCCAATGACATCTCCATGCTCACTGCCGGTGCCATGGGCTTCGCACCTGCCAACTGCATCCAGGCGGTGCGGGACTGCGGTGCCACCATCGTCTCCAACGCATGGGAGGACGCCATGGCAGATATGGTGGAGATCCTGGATAAGCGCTATTAAATCCCAAAATACAAAGCGGGGGCGATTCCGCCCCCGCTTTTTTCGCGCAGCTGGCCGCGGAGGTCCCTCCATTGGCTGCCGGCTCCGGCACTACGGGGCGCCGGAGCGGGTCTGCGCCAAGATTCCCCCAAAACAGAGACGGTCCCGGAGGAGTGCACAGCACTCCTCCGGGACCATTTTTTCATAGAATTTCGTTATCTGGGATGTTCCTGTGTTTGCAGAGGACAAGCAGCCCTGAAGAGGCACTGCTCAGCCCACGGACTTCCAGTGCTTGTCCACGTGGTTGAGGATCTCGCAGCCGTCTTCTGTAACCAGCACCAGGTCCTCCACCCGGACACCGAACTCCCCGGGGAGATAGACGCCCGGCTCGATGGAAAAGATCATGCCGGGCTTGGCGATCAGATCCGTGGTGCCGCTGACGTCACCTTGTTCATGCTCCGTCTGGCCGATGAAATGTCCCAGCCGGTGGGTAAAGAATTCCCCGTAGCCCGCGGCGGCAATGTGGTCCCGGGCGGCCTTGTCCAGATCCCGCAGGGGCACGCCGGGGCGGATCATGGACTCGGCGAGTTCGTTGGCCTCCCGCACCAGATCGTGGATGGCGGCGTATTTGGGATCGGGGGTGCCGCAGAAGAAGGTGCGGGTCATGTCGGAGCAGTACCGGTCCTTCCGGCAGCCCATATCGATGACGATGCAGTCTCCGGCCCGGAGACGGGTCTGGTCTGCCTCATGGTGGGGATCGGCCGCATGGGGACCGAAGGAGACGATGGGCTGGAAGGCCACGGTGTCGCAGCCTTCCGCGGCGTACTGGGCGACGATGTAGTCGGCCACTTCCCGCTCCATCACGCCCTCCCGCAGGAAGGCGGCGGCCCGCTCCATGACGGTGTCGTTGATCCGGGAGGCGGTGCGCATCAGCTGCCGTTCCGGCTCGTCCTTGCAGGCCCGGGCATCATCCACACAGGAGGAGGCCAGCACGCAGCGGCTGCCGGGGTTGTGGGCCATCAGGGGCAGGAGGAACCGGGCGGGCCACTCCTTGTCGATGCCCATGGGCTTGGTGCCGTCTACGTTTTCTGCCAGGATGGTGAGGTAGTCGTCCGTATCGGAGAACCATACCTGCTCATAGGGAACTTCCGGCACGGGGAAGAGCTTGTTCAAAAACAGCTTGTGCTTTCCGTCCCGGCGCAGATAGAGGGCAAAGAGCCGCTCGAAGGGGAAAACGTAGTACCCGGTAAGGTACCAGATGCTGTCGGGGTCGGAGACGATCATCTGCTCCAGCCCCATCTGTTCCATGGCCGCGAGGACGCGGTCGATCCGTTCCTGATACATGGTTTATTGCTCCTTTCCTGAAATGACCCGCTCCACCAGTGCCGGGGAGACCAAGGCCTTTACCGTCCGCACGCCGGTCTTGAGAGATTCCACCGGCGCAAACTCAAACCGGCCGTGGGCATTGTGCCCGCCGCAGGGAAGATTGGGGCACAGCAGCCCCTTGTAGGTCAGCATGCACCCGTCGGTGCCGCCCCGGATGGGAGAGTGGGTGGGATGGGCCACCCCGGCGGCCTTCATGGCCTCCTCCGCCAGTGTGACGATCTCCAGGTGGTCCTTGAGGACCTCGTACATGTTGTAATACTGGTCCTCTACCTTGGCCTCCACCGTACCGGCACCGTACCGGCGGTTCATCTCCTCTGCGGCCTTTTGGAAGGCCGCCTTGCGCTCTTGGAACCGCTCCATGCTGTGGTCCCGGATGATGTAGACCATCCGGGCCTCCTCCACCTTGCCGCTCATCTCCTGCAGGTGGAAAAAGCCTTCATAGCCCTCTGTGTGGCCCGGAGTCTCCAGAGCGGGGAGCAGGGCGTTGAACTCCATGGACATCAGCAGCGCGTTTTTCATCCTGTCCTTGGCGGTGCCGGGATGGATACTGAAGCCATGGACCGTGACCGTCGCCATGGCGGCATTAAAGGTCTCGTACTCGTAATCCGTGATGTCTCCGCCGTCCAGTGTGTAGGCAAAGTCGGCGCCGAAGCCCGTCACGTCAAAGTTGCTGGCGCCCCGGCCGATCTCCTCGTCTGGGGTGAAGCCCAGGCAGAGCTTGCCGTGGGGGGCACCCTCTGCCAGAAGCTCCTCCACCGCCTGCAGGATAATGGCGATGCCCGCCTTGTCGTCGGCGCCCAGCAGCGTGGTGCCGTCGGAGCAGACCAGATCCTGTCCTGCAAACTTGGTGAGCTCGGGGAACCGGGCAGCCTCCATGACGATGTTCTGCTCCCGGTTGAGAATCAGATCCCCGCCCTCATAGTGGAGGATCTGAGGCTTGACGTCCTTGCCGGTCATATCCGGGGAGGTGTCCATATGGGCAATGAGACCGATGGCGGGCAGGTGCTCATACCCCGGCGTGGCCGGAACCCAGGCATAGACATAGCAGTGCTGGTCCACGAAGGCATTGTCGATGCCAAGGCCGTGGAGCTCCTCCACCAGGAGGTTGGCCATGTCGAATTCCCGTTGGGCACTGGGGGTGCCGCTTTGGCCGTAAGAATCGCTCTCGCTGTAAATTTTGGCATACCGCACCAGGCGGTCGACCACCGTATCCATCACTGCGCCTCCGTTTCTTCATCCAGCAGGTTTTCCGGATTCAGGCACTGGAGCGCCTCCGGCAGGAACCGGCCATCCTTGCGGATGAGCACGTCGTCGAACCAGATCTCGCCGCCGCCGTACTCCGGCGTCTGGATCTGGATCAGATCCCAGTGGACGGCGGAGTGGTTGCCGTTGGAGGTGTTGTCGTAGCTGTTGCCGGGAGTCAGGTGGAAGCTGCCGGCGATCTTCTCGTCGAAGAGGATATCTCCGATGGGGTGATTGATAACGGGGTTGACGCCCAGAGCGAACTCGCCGATGTAGCGGGCACCCTCGTCAATATCGAAGATCTCATTCATATAGGGGGTGTTGTTGCTGGTGGCCTTGACGATCTTGCCGTCCTTGAACTCCAGATACACGTCCCGGAACAAAAAGCCGTCGTAGGGGGACGGGCAGTTATAGGTGATGTGGCCGTTGACGGAGTCCTTCACCGGCGCGGTGTAGATCTCACCGTCGGGAATGTTGCGGTTGCCGTGCATCCCGTAGCAGGGGATCCCCTTGATGGAGAAGGAGATGTCCGTGCCGGGGGAGACGATGTGCACCCGGTCCGTCTTGTCCATCAGAGCCTCCAGATGCTCCATGGCCCGGCCCATCTTCTCATAGTCCACCAGGCAGGCCTTGAAGTAGAAGTCCTCATACTCCTCGGTGGAGACGCCTGCCAGCTGGGCCATAGCGTCGTTGGGATAGCGCAGCACGGACCACTTGGTGTGGTTGCAGCGCTGGGAGAGATGGATGGGGCCCCAGTAGTACTGACGGTAGCGGCGCTGGGCCTCGTCGGAGACGTTGTGCCACATGCTGATGTTGGTGGTGGCCCGAATGTCGATGTAGGCATCCATGTCCTTCATGCGGGCAAGTTCATAGGAGGAGATCTCCTCCATGTGCTCGGCGTCGGCTCCCTGGACCAGCGCACCCTCCACGGCATAGTCAAAGATGTGGATGAAGGGCTTTCCGCCCACGGCGTAAGCCTCCTGGACCAGCGCCTTCATCAGTCCCGTTTCACTGCCGTGCAGTTCAATAAGAATTTTTTCTCCCGCCTGCAGTTCCACCGCGCCCCGGATGAGGAACCGGGCCAATTTTCGAATCCGCGGATCTTCCATACAGCATCGTCCTTTCTTAAATGAGAGATTATGGATTAAAGGAAAAGGGACAGAAGGAATCCCTTCTGCCCCTTATGGTCAGTTATCGGTATAAAGGGCATCCAGAGACCGGGCGGGATCGCTGTTCTTGGTAACAGCGCTCACCAGCAAAATGGCGATGACCGAAGCCGGAACCGCCACAATGGCGCACTGTACGCCGCCGGGAGTGCCCATCAGCGTCCACACGATGGTGGCGAGGCCGCCCACAATGATACCGGCCAGGCCGCCGGCGGGGGTCACCCGCTTGGAGAACAGGGCAAAGAGGATGGCGGGCGTGATGGCGGCGCCGTACATGGTGTAGGCGGTCATCTGCAGGGCCAGCACGGTGGGGAAGTACAGCGTCAGGGCCACGGCAATGGCGCTGAAGACCACAATGGTCACCCGCAGCACCAGCATCTTCTGCTTGTCCGTTGCGTCCTTGCGGATGTACTTTTCATAGATGTCGTTGGTGAGGTTGGTGGCGGAGGAGAGCAGGTAGCTGTCCGCCGTGGTCACGATGAAGGCCATGCAGGCGCACATCACCAGGGCGCCGAAGGCCAGGGGCAGGTAATCCACCGCCACCTGGAAGATGACGTTGGAGGGAGTTTCCAGAGAGGGATAGAGCTTGGCGGCCTGGGTCACCAGGGCAATGATGCTGACCACTACCAGGATCTCACCGATGAACATGCCGATGTTGGATTTCTTGGCCTCGTCGCTGTTCTTGGCGGAGGCAAAGCGCTGGAGCATGTTCTGGTCGCCCAGCATCAGCGCCAGGGAGGGCAGGAAGTAGCCCAGGATCTCCACGCCGGACATGCCGCCGGTAAGGGTGGTCTTCTCCGGGGGCAGGACCGCGCCCTGGCTGTTGGCCACACTGATGAGGAAGGGAATGGCCAGGAAGAAGCCGCCGATCATGATGAGGGCGCTGATGGCGTCGGAATAGGCAACGGACACCAGACCGCCGCACACGGTGATCACCACGATCACCACGGTGCAGATGGTCAGGGCCAGGCCGTGAGAGAGCTCCACACCGCTGGAAGAGCAGAGCAGAACCAAAATGTCTGCCGCAGCCTTGAGTTGGGTGGCCAGCACGCCCACGTAGGCCAGCATGACGCACAGGGCGGAGATGATGCTGGCGGCCTTGCCGTAGCGGGCCTCCATGATCTCCGGCACCGTCACCTTATTGGACTTGCGGACCTTGCCGGCGATGAAGTAGAGCAAAATGATGCCGATGGGCGGCGCGGCGAAGGTGATGGCGCCCACCCAAGGGCCGCCGGAGTATACCACGCCGGCGGAACCGGTGATGCCGCCGCCGCCGCACCAGGTGGCCAGCAGGCTGCCCACCAGGATGATGAAGGGAATCCGGTGTCCGCCGGTCACCATATCATCCGCGGTCTTGACCTTCTTGTGAGCGATCACAAGACCATAAATCACCAGCGCCAGCAAATAGACGCTGATGGCAATTAAATATCCCATTTACAACAATGCCTCCTAACAGAAAAAAGTGTGAAAAAATTTTACCGTATTCCACATTTCCTGTCAAGAGAAGGCTTTGTTTGACAAGGCTGCGGCTGCGCGGGATAGGGGAAATCCTCCCAAAAATCCGGAGGTAAATTCCTCTGAGAGGCATGGCGTCTGAAAGCCGCCTTTCCGCCGGAGACCCTGCCGGCCGGGGGACGGCATACGGAGCGGAACCCTCTCATATACTGGGGGCGGGCCCCTATATGTGGAAAACGGCGGCAGGGGGGAGAAAGTGACAAAAAAATCCGCCGCAGTTATGCGCAAAAACGGGAAAAAACACACGAAAATCCTTTGACACTGGTGTATTTATGGAGTATAGTTAACTTGATTGTTGTCCCAGAGCAATATACGTTTTTGTGAATTCGCGGGAAAAACGCAAGGGTGGCTGCGGCTGCACAGGGAACTGCACGGCGATTCCATGTGCGGGCGACAGATCGCGCAAAAGTTGTTTCCCATGGCAAGACACACCCGAAAAAAGGAATGCTTTTCCGCGGATCGGAACTTGAGCGGCAGGTACATCCGGCCGCTCAGGACTTCCTGGCAGCAAGGAAAAACGCATGACCGGGGCTGAACATCACAAAATGGGGATATGAACAAAGCAAGAGAGGTGCATCAAATGAAGAAAAAATACGTAGTTATGGATGGTAACACCGCTGCGGCTCATGTGGCATATGCCTTCACCGAAGTCGCTGCGATTTACCCGATCACGCCGTCTTCCCCGATGGCGGAGAAAGTGGACGAGTGGTCCGCTAAGGGCCGGAAGAACCTGTTCGGTTCTACGGTGGACGTGATCCAGATGCAGTCCGAGGCAGGCGCCGCCGGTACGTGCCACGGCTCCCTGCAGGCCGGCGCACTGACCACCACCTTTACGTCCTCCCAGGGCCTGATGCTGATGATCCCCGCCATGTATGCCATGGGCGGCCAGTTCCTTCCCAGCGTTATGCACATCGCCTCCCGCGTGGTGACTTCCAACCACCACTCCATCTTCGGCGATCACACCGACTTCATGACCTGCCGGACCACCGGCTACGGCATGCTGATGTCCTCCTCCCCCCAGGAGGCCATGGACCTGGGCGCCGTTGCCCATCTGTCCGCCATCAGCGCCAAGTACGCGTTCATGCACTGCTTCGACGGTTTCCGCACGTCTCACGAGATGCAGCGCATCGAGGCGCTGGACTATGAGGACCTGCGGGGTCTGGTGGACTACGAGGCCCTGAAGGACTTCCGCCGTCATGCCCTGAACCCGGAGCATCCCTCCAACCGCGGCAACAACGTCAACCCCGACGTGTACTTCCAGTGCAAGGAAGGCGCCAACGAGAAGGCTGCCTCCGTACCTGAGACCGTCCAGCACTACATGGACGAGATCAACAAGCTCACCGGCCGGAACTACAAGCTCTTCAACTACTATGGCGCTCCCGACGCGGAAGAGGTCATCGTGGTGATGTGCTCCGCTTCCGAGACTGTGAAGGAGACCATCGACTACCTCAACGCCAAGGGCCGCAAGGTGGGCCTGGTGCAGATCCATCTGTATCGTCCCTTCTCCGTCAAGCACTTTGTTGAGGCTATCCCCGCCAGCTGCAAGAAGATCGCCGTGCTGGACCGCTCCAAGGAGACCGGCTCCGTGGGCGAGCCCGTGTATCTGGACGTGGTGACCGCCCTGAACCAGGCCGGCAGAACCGACATCCAGGTGGTGGGCGGTCGTTACGGCCTCAGCTCCAAGGACACCACCCCCGGCCAGATCATCGCCGTGTATGACAACCTCAAGCAGGACAAGCCCAAGAACAACTTCACCATCGGCATCGTGGACGATGTGACCTACACCTCCCTGGACTACAAGGATGTGGAGCTGCCTCATCCCGGCGAGGTCTCCTGCAAGCTGTGGGGCCTGGGCGGCGACGGCACTGTGGGCGCCAATAAGAACGCCATTTCCACCATCGGCCTGGTGGCCAACAAGTATGCTCAGGCGTACTTCTCCTATGACTCCATGAAGTCCGGCGGCCTGACCCAGAGCCACCTGCGCTTCGGCGACGAACCCATCCGCTCCACCTACCTGGTGTCCTCTGCGGACTTCATCGCCGTTCACGCGCCTACTTATGTCAATAAGTACGATACCACCGAGGATCTGAAGGACGGCGGCATCTTCCTGCTCAACTGCCCCTGGAGCGTGGAGGAGCTGGATCAGCGTCTGCCCGGCAAGATGAAGCGGGACCTGGCCAACAAGCATGCCCAGTTCTACATCATCGACGCTGCCAAGCTGGCCGCTGAGATCGGCCTGGGCAAGCGGACCAACAGCATCCTGCAGGCTGCCTTCTTCGCCCTGACCAAGGTCATTCCTCTGGACATGGCCGTGGAGGACATGAAGAAGAACAACTATAACTCCTACTTCAAGAAGGCCGGCCAGAAGATCGTCGACCTGAACAACAAGGCTGTGGACGTGGGCATCAGCGCCGCCGTCAAGGTGGAGATCCCGGAGAGCTGGGCCAACGCTGCGGATACCCCCGTGGTGGAGCCCAAGAACGCCACGCCCTTTGTCAAGGACATCGTCCTCCCCATGGATCGCCAGCAGGGCGACAAGCTGCCCGTGTCCGTGTTCAAGAAGCACGGCGTGCTGGACGGCACCTGGGAGAACGGTACCTCTGCTTACGCCAAGCGCGGCGTTGCCACCATGGTGCCCAAGTGGAACGCGGACGCCTGCATTCAGTGCAACCGCTGCTCCATGGCCTGCCCCCATGCGGCCATCCGTCCCGTGCTGCTGAGCGAGGAGGAGAAGGCCAAGGTGCCCGCTTCCTTCGAGACTGTGCCCGCCAAGGGCCTGGGCAAGGACGTGCCCGCTTACTCCTTCCGCATGCAGGTCTCTCCCTATGACTGCCTGGGCTGCGGCGTGTGCCTGACGGTCTGCCCCGCCAACGCCAACGAGAAGAGCGCTGACGCTCTGGTCATGACGCCCTTCGAGGAGATGAAGCCCGAGCAGACCAACTTCGACGAGGTTGCCATGAATGACGCCTACCTGAAGAAGGACGTCATCAGCAGCAAGAGCGTCAAGTCCATGCAGTTCGCAAAGCCCTACTTCCAGTTCTCCGCGGCCTGCGCCGGCTGCGCCGAGACCACTTACATCAAGCTGGTCAGCCAGCTGGTGGGCGACAGCATGTACATCGGCAACGCCGCTGGCTGCTCCTCCGCCATTTCCGGCGGCGCCCCCATCCTGCCCTACTGCAAGGACAGCTGCGGCCACGGCCCCGCTTGGGAGCACTCCCTGTTCGAGGATAACGCCGAGTTTGCTTACGGCTTCTTCCACGCTCAGGATTCCATCCGCAAGGAGATCCTGATCCGTCTGGATGCCCTGAAGGACGCCGGTGTGGCCGTCAACGAGATCGACGACTACCAGAACAACTGGATGGACAAGGAGAAGTCCCGCGCCGTCTCCGATGCGCTGATTGCCGCTCTGGAGAAGGCCGACAAGACCGAGGACGTTCAGTTCGTCCTGGATAACAAGGAGTATCTGGCCAAGAAGTCCATCTGGGCCATCGGCGGCGACGGCTGGGCCTACGATATCGGCTTCGGCGGCATCGACCACGTCATGGCGCAGAACCGCGACGTGAACCTGCTGGTCCTGGATACCGAGGTCTACTCCAACACCGGCGGACAGTCCTCCAAGTCCACGCCTACCGCTGCAGTGGCCAAGTTCGCCGCCGGCGGCAAGCAGATCGCCAAGAAGGATCTGGGCGCCATCATGATGACCTATGGTTATGTGTACGTGGCCCAGGTGGCCATGGGCGCTGATCCCAACCAGACCCTGAAGGCCATCCGCGAGGCTGAGGCCTATCCCGGCCCCTCCATCGTCATCTGCTACTGCCCCTGCTTGGAACAGCATATCAAGGCCGGCATGGGCTGCTCTCAGACCGAGATGAAGAAGGCTGTGGAGTGCGGCTATTGGCAGCTGTACCGCTATGATCCCCGCCGGATCGCCGAGGGCAAGAATCCGTTCCAGCTGGATTCTCCCGAGCCCGATACCAGCAAGATCATGGACTACCTGATGGGCGAGAACCGGTTCGCTTCTCTGAAGAACAACTTCCCCGAGAAGGCCGACGCCCTGTATGCCAAGACCGTTGCCGACGTCAAGGCGCGTTACGAGAAGTATCGCAAGATGGCGGAGGAGAACTGAGCCGCGGCAAGTCAAAGCGCGGATCTGTGAGGGCCGGTATCCGGCCCACAGACAAAGATTCCTTTCAGCAAACGGAAGGGGCGGGAATTTTCCCGCCCCTTCTTTTTTATTTGAACGCCGCAGTTTTGAAAGCGGCGCCTGCGATCCCATACGGTTCGGCACCTCATTTGCTGGAGAACAAATGCCGATAAAGAGAAAAAAGCCGCCCGTTCCCTTTTGGGGAACGGGCGGCTTTTGTTCACTGGGTCACGGAAAAACGGGACCACAGAACCTTCCGGCAGAGGGTTACAGGGCCTTGACTGCGGCCTCCAGCTGGGCCATGGCCTTTTCCAGCGTGGCCCGGGGGCAGGCGGCGTTGAGCCGCATGAACCCGCTGAGCTGGCGGTCAAAGGAGCAGCCGTCGTTGAGCCCCAGCTTGGCCTTCTGGATCATAAAGTCGTGGAGTTCCTGGTTGCTCAGCCCCAGCTCCCGGCAGTCTAGCCACATGAGGTAGGTTGCGTCGGGGGCGTAGGTCTTGATCTGCGGAATGTGAACACGGCAGTAGTCCACCACAAAGTCAAAGTTGGCGGAGAGATAGGGCAGGAGCTGCTCCAGCCATTCCTCGCCCTGGGTGAAGGCGGTCTCCATGGCTGTCAGGGAGAAAGCGTTGTTGCGGTGAATATCCATGCACTGCCAGTAGTGGTCAAAGACCTGCTTTTTGTGGGCGTCGGGGAAGACCACGGTGCTGGCCTGGAGTCCTGCCAGGTTGAAGGTCTTGGTGCCGGAAATGCCGGTGACCACGTTGGCCGCGATCTCGGGGGAAAGGGTGGCAGTGGGGATATGTTTTTTGCCGTGGAAAATCAGGTCGGAGTGGATCTCGTCGGACATCACCAGAACATGATGCTTGAGGCACAGTTCCATCATCCGGCGCAGATCCGCTTCCTCCCAGACGATGCCCAGGGGGTTGTGGGGATTGCAGAGAAGGAACAGGTCCGCTTCCTGCAGCTTGGCCTCGAAATCCTCCCAGTCCACCTGCCATACACCATCGTGTTCCTGGAAGCGGTTTTCCAGGACCTTCCGGTTCCAGGCCTCGGCCATGTCGTAAAACTCGGAATAAACCGGCGTCTGGATCAGCACGCTGCCGCCCTCCGGCGTAAAGAGCTTCACCATGGCGGAGATGGTCTGCACCACGCCCAGGCTGTAGCTCATGAGCTTGGGATCGATGTCCCAGCCGTTGCGGCGCTTCTGCCAGCCCCGGATGGCCTCAAAATAGCTGTCCGGACGGGCGGTGTAGCCCCAGATGCCCTCCTGGGCCCGGGCCGTCAGCGCGTCAATGATGGGCTGGGCGGTTTTGAAATCCATATCCGCGATCCACAGGGGGATCACGTCATCGGTGCCGAACTTTTTCTTCCGCTCGTCATACTTGGCGGCGTGATTCCCAGAGCGGTCCACGATTTGGTCAAAATCATACTTCATACATGTTCTTCCTTTCCGGTACGAGATATGGAATGTGCGCTTAACCGGTGAAAAGCGGGGCTCCCTGAGACCTTTCGCGGACACAAAACCAGTCCCGGACGGCCTTGCGCTGTGGCCGGAGCAAGTCTGCCGCGGCAAATTTCCGATGCTATTTTCTCACACTTCTCCGCTTCCTGCAACCTGCTTTTCAGGGAAAGTCTGCACGCCGGATCTGGAAATCAACCGGAGCAGTCAGAATGGAAAACGGCTCCTGCTGAAAATGTAAATTTTCAGCAGGAGCGCAGGATCATCTTGCGGAAACAGGGAACAGATCCCTCACTATCAGGAAAATGCCTCAGCGGTCAAAGGTGAAATCCTTGACGGATTCGTCGAAAAATGCGTTGATGGCCTTTAAGAATGCTTTGTGGTCACCACATTCAAAGGCAAAGGCCACATTTTTTCGCTTTTCAACCGAAGTTTTGCGGTTGTAAGGAGATTCGCAGATTTTCAGCGCAGCCTCTCTCCGCAGGAGAATGATGGTCTGCATCAATTTGTAAAAAACCTCATTCCCGCAATTCTTGGCAACGTAAATATCCTCATCCTCCAGGAGCTGATTGAACTCCTCCGCGGAGGCATTGTTGGCGTATGCCTGTGCCAGGCGGGTTACACATTTGTGGATGTTGGAGGTGATCTCCTCCGTCCGATGACGGAAACAGGCATCATAGACAGCGGTCTCGATCAGGCGGCGTGCCTCGTAGATTTCGCTGTAATTGCTCACCTGTTGGCGAAACAGCCAGATGATTGTCTCTTCAGGCATTTGATCGATGCGGTTTCCTACGTAGGTTCCGCCGCCCGGCCGAATGGTGACAAATCCAATCAGAGAAAGAGCGCGCAGAGCCTCCCGTACGCGACTGCGGGAGACCTGGAGCATTTCAGAAAGCTCCCGCTCCGCAGGGAGCCGTTCACCAGGTTTGAGTTCACCGCTGATGATCTTGGAGGCAAGCTGCTGCATGACTTGTTCCGTCAGAGTCACTTTGTTGAGAGTTTCAAATTGAAGTGCCACGGTTATTCACCACCTAAAATTAATGTTGTGAAATCAGAAAATATTTCCAATTCCAAATGTTTTTAAGAAAAGTATAGCACAAAGTTGTACATTGTCAAAGGAAGAAGCTCTGAGAAAACGGTTACGCAGCAAACCGCCCAAAAGAGTCTGAAAAACTTTAGATAGGTTGCCGACGCATAAAAATGAATAACTTGTGAAATGAGGATTGACAAAACAATGTACAACCATTACAATTTTATTGGAATCTGGTACTACCAAAGTCCTTAGTACCAGAATACCAATTAAGAATACGATCGCCATCCGGCCGACGGATGGCCAACTTGAAGCGGAGGAAGAGCAATGGCAGTTGAGCTGACCGGAATGACCTGGGCACACAGCAGGGGCTATTCGCCGATTGTAGCCGTAACGCAGCGGTATGAAGAGCTTCACCCGAATGTGCGCATTACCTGGGAAAAGCGCTCCCTGGCGGACTTTGAGAATCAGCCGGTCAATCAGTTGGCCGAGCGATATGACTTTCTGGTGATCGATCACCCCTGGACCGGGTTCGGACTGGCGTCGGGCGTGGTGCTCCCGCTGGAGGGACTGCTGCCCCGGGCATTCCTGCAGGATCAGGCGGCCCACAGCGCCGGACGGTCCTATGAGAGCTATACCATTGGCGGACATCAGCTTGCGCTGCCGATCGACGCGGCGACGCCCATTGCGGTTTACCGGCCGGATGTCATGGATCGCTTGGACACGCCGGTTCCCAGAACCTGGGAGGAGCTTTTGTCGGTGGCCGGGAAGGGGCACACCATTCTGGCGGCGGCCCCACTGTATACGCTGCTGGATTTCTTCATGTTCTGTGCGACCATTGCAGGAGGGGAAGACCGTCTGTATCTGGAGGAAGAAATTGCTCCGAGAGAGGTTGCGGAAGAGGCTTTGGAACGCCAGCGGGAATTGACAAGCCTTTGCCCGGAGCTGATTTTCCAAATCAATCCCATTGAAGTGCATGAGCTGCTGAGCGGAGACGGCGAGGAATACGGCTATTGTCCCTTTGTCTTTGGATATGTCAATTACTTCCGGCCCGGATACAGCCGTCATGTGCTCAAGGCGGCGAATGTGGTTGCATTTCGGAATGGATTGTTGAAAACCACCCTTGGCGGCACGGGGCTGGCGATTTCCTCCCGGTGCGGGCATCTGGCGGAAGCAACGGACTTTATGCAGTACGCACTTTCAGAAGAGATCCAAAAGACCTTGTATTTTGACGCCGGCGGACAGCCTGGATACAGCACCGCATGGACAGACCCCGCAGTCAACCGGCGGTCCAATGGATTCTTCGAGGATACCTGGGAAACCATCTGCCAGGCTTCCATGCGTCCCCGGTATAACGGATACATGAAATTGCAGGACCACGGCGGAGTGATTGTACGGGAGTACCTGATGACCGGCCGGGATTTGGCCGGTACGCTGGAAAAACTCAACGCGTTATATCGAAAGTCCAGGAGGAGTGCTTTATGAAATTGCTGGAAGGAATACTGGTGTTGGATTTCTGCCAGTTTCTCTCCGGGCCGTCCGCAGCCATGCGGCTGGGGGATCTGGGAGCCCGGGTCATCAAAATCGAACGTCCCGGTTCCGGAGATGCGGGGCGTCAGCTGACCCTCAACAATCTGATGGCGGATGGAGACGCAGTCAATTTTCAGATCATCAACCGGGGAAAACAGAGCTATACGGCCAACATGAAAGATCCGGCGGATCTGCAGCGGGTGAAGAAATTGGTGGAGAAGGCCGATGTCATGATTTCCAATTTCCGCCCGGGCATTATGGAACGGATGGGACTTGGTTATGAAGCAGTCAAGGCGGTGAACCCGGGGATCGTTTACGGGACCGTTACCGGCTACGGAACAGAAGGCCCCTGGGTGAAAAAGCCGGGGCAGGACCTTCTGGCCCAGTCCATGTCCGGCGTGGCCTTCCTGACTGGAAACCGGGACGATCCGCCGGTAGCCCTGGGATTGTCCCTGGCGGACTCTATTACGGGAACACACCTGGCGCAGGGGCTTCTGGCCTGCCTGGTCCGCAGGACAAAAACCGGCCAGGGCGGAAGGGTAGAGGTGTCCCTGCTGGAATCCATGCTGGACCTTCAATTTGAACAGTTTTCTTATTTCCTCAATGACGGCAGGCGGATGCCGCAGCGCAGCCAGATCGGGAATGCCAACGTGTACCTGGGCGCTCCGTACGGGGTTTATCAGACCGAGGATGGATACATCGCCGTCTCCATGGGCGCTGTGCCCACATTGGGAACCCTCATCGGAGAACCCCGCCTGCTGCAGTACGAGGGTGCGGCGGTGTGCATGGAAAAGCGGGATGAGATCAAGGCAATCATTGCCGAGAAGCTGAAAACCGCAAGCACGCAGCACTGGCTCGATTGTCTGCGCGCTGCCGACTACTGGTGCGGAGAGATCTATAACTGGCAGGAGATGGTCCACTCGGAATTCTTTACGTCGCTGGATCTGCTCATCGATATCCGGCGTCCCGGTCAGCCGGACCCGGTGTGGACAACCAAATGTCCCATTCGAGTCAATGACACGCAGGCTGGCGCGGGGACCTTTGCCCCCCGTCTGGGAGCAGATACGGATGCGATCAACCGGGAGTTTGAATTATGAGGAGGGCCACATGAAGCCACTGGAAGGATTTACAATATTGGATTTCAGTCAGTTTCTGGCCGGACCGTTTGCCTCGCTGCGTCTGGCGGATCTGGGGGCCAGCGTGATCAAGGTGGAAAAGCCAGGAAGCGGGGATTCCTACCGAAGCAATTTTGGCCCGGCGCTCAAATTCAACGGTGATAACGCGGCATACTACTTTGTCAATCGGGGAAAAGAGAGCCTGAGCGTTGATCTGAAAGACCCGCAACAGCGGGAGAAACTGCTGCCGCTGCTCCGGAGCGCGGATGCGATGGTGATCAATTTCCGCCCGGAGGTGACAAAGCGGCTGGGGCTGGACTATGAAAGCGTCCGGGCGATCAATCCCGGCATCGTATATGGGCAGATCACAGGATATGGCTCGAACAGCGCCTGGAAGGACAGGCCGGGGCAGGATCTGCTGGTGCAGTGTGCCACGGGCGCCTGTTACCTCAACGGCAGCGGGCCGGACCCGGTTCCCTTCGGCGTTTCCACGGCGGATGAGTTCAGCGGAATGTATCTCGTCCAGGGGCTCCTGGCGGGCCTCTATCACAAACAGATGACAGGTGAGGGCTGTAAGGTGGAGACCAGTCTGGCGGAGGCCATGGTGGATATCGAATTTGAAAATTTCGGCGCATTTTTGAATGACGGCGAAAAACTGACTCCCCGCAGCCGGGTCAACGGTGCCAATCCGTGCCACAGCGCGCCCTATGGAATCTATGAAACGCAGGATGGCTATCTGGCGCTGGCAATGACCCCGGTTCCGGAACTGGGAAAGCTGTTGGGATGCGAGGCCATTACCCATTATACCAAAAAATCCGATTGGTTTGATCTGCGGGATGAAATCAAGTTGGCTCTGCGCGAGCACCTCAAAACGCAGACAACGGCATACTGGCTGTCCATTCTGGAAGCGGCGGACATTTGGTGTGCCCAGGTCTATGACTGGGGGCAGCTCCTGGAAACGGAAGGATTTCAGGTGCTGGACATGCTGCAGACCATCGATCAGGGAAACGGCCTGCGATTTGAGACCACCCGTTGTCCCATCCGCATTGATGGAAAGAGGCTGAAAAATGACCGGCCGGCACCCGGCGTGGGAGAACAGAATCAAAAGTACCATATTTAAAGGAAAGGGAGAGCATGCTATGGACACTTCTGCAATTTATTTCGAGGACTTTCATGTGGGGGATACCCACACCACCTATTCCCGGACCATGACAGAGACGGACATCGTACTTCACGCGGATCTGGGAGACGTGTTCCCGCATCATATGGATGCGGAGTTTGCCAAGACCACGGAGTTCGGGCAGAGAATCGCGCACGGCGCGCTGACCTTCAGCATGGCGGTGGGAATGAAGGCCAACACCATCAACACCGTGGGATTTTCCTACGGCTATGACCACCTGCGCTTCGTAAAACCGGTCTTTATCGGAGACACCATCCATGTGGTGGTGACCATTACGGAAAAGCGGGACCATCCCAAGCGCAAGGACATGGGAATCGTGGTCGAACACATGGATGTCATCAATCAGCGCGGTGAGGTTGTGCTGGTGTGCGACCATCTCACCTTGAATCAACGGCGGGTACCGCTGGGAGAAACGGAGGCCTGAGAAACACAGCTGGCATCACACGTATAGAATCTTAAAACGGTATGAACCACCATCAATGATGAAAAAGGAAGGAAGTTTATTATGAAAAAAATGCTGTCTCTTCTTCTGGCGATGATGATGTGCCTGTCCCTGGCTGCTTGTGGTGATTCCGGCGATGGGAAGACCTCCGAGGGAGACACCGCGGATGGCGATACCCCGGATAAAGTCTATACACTGAAGATGACCTATACCATTTCCGGTGATGAGACGGTCGCCAAGTGCGCCCAGGAGATGGCGGAGAAAGTGGAGGAGCGGACGAACGGCGGTCTGGTCCTGGAGAACTACCCCAACGGAGAACTGGCAACGGATACGGATGCGCTGGAGCTGTGTGCTCAGGGCGCAAATGTAATTTCCTTCGGAACGCCGGACTTCCTGACCGCCTATGTCCCGGATCTGGGAATTTTGGACGGCCCCTTCCTGTTTTCCGATCCCAGTGAATTTGCGAAAGTGGACCAGTCCGACTGGATGGCGGATATGCGTACACAGCTGGAAGCACAGGGAATCAAAAACCTTGGCATGAGCTGGTACTTCGGCGCGAGAGAACTGACATACTCCGGGGACAAGGGCGTTACCGTTCCCGAGGATCTCAAGGGCATGAAGATCCGTTCCGCTTCTTCCGAAACCCGGGTGGGTATGATGGAGGCGATGGGGGCCACCGTAACCCAGATGAACTGGAGCGAGGTCTACAGCGCTTTGCAGCAGGGCGTGTGCGAGGGCTGCGAGGCTCCGCTGTCCACCCTGTACAGCTCCAAGATCTATGAGGTCTGCAAGAACATCACCCTTACGGACCATATCATGGCCATCTGGAGCGTGAACATGTCCAACGATTACTTTAACACGCTGCCGGAGGAGTATCAGCAGATCCTGGTGGAGGAGATCGCCAACATGGCGCCTACCACCATTGAGCGGGTGACGGCAGACGAGAGTGACTTCAGAAGCAAGCTGGAAGCGGAAGGCGTCACCTTCTATGACTGCGATCGCGAGGCATTTGTTGAAGCGACCCGTTCCGTCTATGATTCGATCTCCAACTGGTCCGACGGACTGTATGAGACCGTATCCGCGATTATCAACGGCTGAGAGGAATTATCGCGTTCCCACTGAATAAGCAGTCCCCAGGCGGCCATGCCGCCTGGGGATATGGGAAAGGAGATTTGTTTTGAAGCGTGGAAAATGGATTGCATCGCATGTGCCGGAACTGATTGCCGGCATTGCCTTTACGATCATGATCACAGTTGTCTTTGCCAATGTGGTGCTGCGGTTTACAACTGGAAAGTCCCTGGTGTGGACGGAAGAGGTCGCCGCAATCGGTTTTATCTGGACGATTTTTATCGGTGCAGCCGTGTGCTATAAAGAACGGGGCGGACTGATCGGCATGGATGTGCTGATTTCGATTCTGCCGTCCCGGGCGGAAAAGTACGCAAATTTGATTTTGGATGCGCTGCAGATTGTGATCTGCATTGTGTTGGGCGTTTTGGGCTGGATTTTTGCCATGAGTGCGGCGAACAAAAGCTCTCTTTCTTTGAAACTGCCCTATACCATTTATGATATCCCGGTGGCCATCAGCTTTGCCTTTATGGCGTATTACGCGGCAAAGCGGACCGTCGAGGATGTGAAGGCCCTCCGCTCTGGCGCGGAAGAGAACGACAAGGAGGAATGATGCTATGAACTTTATGCCCCTGATCCTCCTGCTGGTGCTGTTTGTCTGCAATATTCCCATCGCATACTCTCTGATGCTGTCGGTGCTGTATTATTTCGTGTTTTGCAATGATACGCTGGCACCCTACATGATTTTTCAGAAGATGGTGGCGCAGGGAGAGTCATTTACGCTGCTGGCCGTGCCGTTTTTTGTGGCGGTGGGCGTTATCATGAACTACTCCGGCATTGCAAGCCGGCTGATGAATGTGGCTGACATGCTCACCGGACGCATGATCGGCGGCCTGGCCCAGTCCAACGTGGTGCTCAGCGCCCTGATGGGCGGCGTGTCCGGCTCTGCGAATGCGGATGCCGCTATGGAAGCAAAAATGCTGGTGCCTGAGATGACCAAGCGCGGTTACAGCAAAGGCTTTTCCGCTGGTGTTACGGCGGCGTCCGCTGTGCTGACCCCGATCATCCCTCCGGGAATCTGCCTGATCCTCTACGGCAGCCTGGCCAATGTTTCCGTGGCAAAGATGTTCCTGGCCGGTTATGGGCCCGGCCTTTTCCTGATGATTTGCCTGATGGTTGCTGTGCACTTTGTGGGCAAGAAAAAGGGATATGTGGGTACCAGAGACTACAAGATGGCGTGGAAAGATATTTTCACCACGCTCAAGGATGCGTTCTGGGCACTGTTGATCCCGCTGGGCATCATCATGGGACTGCGCATGGGCGTCTTCACTGCTACGGAAGCCGGCGCGGTCTGCGTGTTCTACTGCATTTTTGTCGGAATGTTTATTTACCGGGAGCTGAAAATCAGCATGATTCCCCAGATGATCCGGGAGTGCGTGACCAGCACGGCCGGCGTTATGCTGATTATCTGCGCAGCGTCCTCGTTCGGCAACTACCTGAGCTGGGAACGGATTCCCACGCAGCTGTCTGAGGTGCTGCTGACCCTTACCAGCAATAAGTATGTGATGCTGCTGCTGGTGAACCTGTTCTTGCTGGTGGTCGGCATGTTCCTGGAAGGGACGGCGGCCCTGATTATCCTGACGCCCCTGCTGGTCCCCACGATGACTGCGTTGGGAGTCGACCCCATCCTGTTCGGAATCATTATGTGCGTCAACGTTACCATGGGCGGCATCACGCCTCCGTTCGGAACGCTGATGTTCCTGACCTGTTCTATTATTAAAGTGAGCATCAAGGATTTCCTGAAAGAATCGTGGGTTTTGATTCTGACGATGATCATTGGTCTGCTGGGAATCACATATATCCCACAGATCACGCTGCTTTTGCCGAATCTGCTGGGATAAGATGCCTATGAATTTATTCGACTTATCGGGAAAGAAGGCCATCGTAACAGGCGCGTCCCGGGAGACCGGACTGTGTTACGCACAGGCGCAGGCCCTGCATGAAGCCGGCGCAGAGGTGGTTTTGCTGGGCGGATCGGAAAAAAATCTGGAGCATATGCGCCAAGTGACCGGCGGTCCGGAATCCGGGTATCACGTCGTGGACGGAGATCTGACCGACAAATCTTCTCGGGAGGAGGGATTTACCCGGGCGCTGGAGTGTCTGGGAGGCAGCGTAGACATTCTGCTCAACGGAGCAGGGACCCAGTTCCGCTGCCCGGCGGCAGAGTTTCCGTCCGAAAAGTGGGCGCATGTGTTGGACATCAATCTGTCTGCAATGTTTTACATGTGCCAGATGGCCGGCCGGGTGATGCTTCAGCAGGGAAGCGGCAAGATTATCAACATTGCCTCGATGAATTCCTTCCTGGGCGGGCACATTGTGGCAGCCTATGCCGCCAGCAAAGGCGGCGTGGTACAGCTGACCCGGGCCCTTTCCAATGAGTGGATGCCCTGCGGGATACAGGTCAATGCAATTGCTCCGGGATTCATGGAGACCGAGTTGAGCCATGACATGATGGTCAGTCAGACGGGAAAGGAGATCACGGCGCGGATTCCGGCGAGACGCTGGGGAAAACCGGAGGATTTAAAGGGCATAACCGTATTCCTGGCATCGGCGGCTTCGGATTATCTCTCCGGGGCGGTGATCCCGGTGGATGGAGGATATCTCTGCAAATGACTGTAAACGGGCTGAAAATGGGGCTGGAAACACCATACTGTTTTCAGCCCGTTTTGCCTTGCCAGCCAGGCAGGGGAAAAGATGCCGGGTGCGTAAATACAAAAAAGAAAGACACGCAATATGCGTGTCTTTCTTTTGGCGGAGAAGGAGGGATTCGAACCCTCGAGACCCTTTAGGGGCCTACATGATTTCCAATCATGCGCCCTCGACCAACTAGGCGACTTCTCCATAGCTGTCAAGCATCAAAAAAGATGAACTTGTATGTCGCTTAGGAGCGACAGCGTTATTATTATAGCAAACTTGGCGGAAAAGTCAACCCTTATTTTGCATTTTTTGAAAAAGCGGAGGGCATCCGCCCTCCGCCCTGCGCCTCAGCGCATTTCGGAAACAATGTTGTCCACGGCGTGGTCCACAGCGACACCCAGTTTGTGGATACTTTTCCCCACCTGTGTTTTCATGGGGTCCCTGCCGCAGGGCATCATCATTCCCACGATGGCACCGGCCATCATTCCGGCACCCATGCCGGCCCAAAATCCGGCGCACATATTTCTCATTTCAGTCAACTCCTTTTCGGCACGGCCTTAGTATGACCCGGCAGCCCGGAAAAAATCATGCTGGCGTTTGCCAAAAGATGTTAGATGCGCTATAATGTGTCCGTTCAAAATGAAACGGGTATGAAGGTGCCCGGAGAGGAAGAAACCCATGACCAAACTCTATCTCATCCGCCATGCGGAGGCGGAGGGCAATCTTTACCGCATTGCCCAGGGACAATACAACAGCATCATCACCGACCGGGGCTGGCGTCAGATCCGGGCGCTGGAGCGCCGGTTTGCGGAGATTCCCGTGGACGCGGTGTATTCCAGCGACCTGTACCGCACCTGTGCCACCGCCAGCGCCATTTACCGGCCCAAGGGACTGGAGCTCCACCGGCGGCGGGACCTGCGGGAGATCTGCGTGGGCGTCTGGGAGCAGAAGACCTGGGGGGAGATCGCCCGGATGGACCCGGTGCAGATGGAGAATTTCAGCCATCATCTGGACCAGTGGCACGTAGAGGGTGCTGAGACGCCGGAACAGGTCCGGGATCGGGTACTTGCCGCCGTGCGGCAGATTGCGGCGGAAAATGACGGAAAGACCGTGGCGGTCTTTTCCCATGGCTGCGCCATCCGAATCCTGCTGGCGACGCTTCAGGGATATTCCCTGGCCCAGCTGGGCCAGACGCCTCATGGCGACAACACCGCCGTCTCCCTCATTGAGGCGGAGGGGGACCAGATGCGGGTGGTGTTCCGGGATGACAACAGCCACCTGCTGGACCCCCGCTATGCCAAGGGCGAGATGGTGAAAAAGCGGGCCAATGCGCTGGAGCCGGGGCTGTATTTCCAACCGCTGGACCTGCGGGAGCAGGCGGCGCTTGTGGAGGACTGTGCCGGAGATTGTCCGGATATGGATGTCCGGGAGCTGGTAAAAAAGGACACCGTTTTGGCAGGCTTTTTGGGTGAGGAGGCCGTGGGCCTGGTGGGAGTTTGCCCGGAGAAGCAGGCGGAGGACCATATTGGATGGATTTCGCTCTTCTACATGAAAGAGACCTGCCGCCGGCGGGGATACGGGGTACAGCTGCTGGGCCAGGTGGTGGCCCAGTATCGCCCTCTGGGCCGCAAATACCTGCGGGTCGCGCTGAGCGATACGCAGCATGCCGGGCGGACCTTTTTCCTGGGCTATGGCTTTGCGCCGGTGGGACGGCTGGAAGATGGCCGGGAGATCCTGGAAAAGGACATCAGCTATGACCCGGCCTTTCTGGGACCGGAAGGGGAGAGCGGCTGCTGAGCCGAGAATACTGCCATCCTGAGACAAGTAAAATAAGGAAGCGGGAGAGCCAACGCTCTCCCGCTTTTTATTCTTTGATGAGGTCCCGGACGATGCGGGCGGTCATACCCCAGATGGCATGCCCCTCCCAAAACCATACCGGAACCTCCACGGTGCCCCGGGCCCAGCGATAGGTCTCCGGGATGCCCACGGATTGGTAGGGGAAATGATCTGGCCGGGTGGGGACCAGATCGTAGCGATAAACCTCCGGCTGCTGCCGACGGAAAAAGGAAAGGGGAACGGAAAAGACCTCCGCCACTTCGGCGGGGGAGGGGCAGAGGGCGGCAAGGCCCGCCGGAGAAACCACACCCAATACCGGCTGGAGCAAAAACCCCCGGTGGCTGCAGAGAAAATCCGACTTTCCCAGCACTTCGATCTCTTCCCGGACGATGCCCAGTTCCTCCCAGGTCTCCCGCAGAGCGCAGACTTCCGGCGTTTCGCCGGGTTCCTGCATGCCGCCGGGAAAGCAGACTTCCCCCGGCTGGCGGCGGAGAGTGGCAGCCCGGACCTCAAAGAGCAGGTGCAGACCGTCGGGCTGTTCCAGAAACGGACACAAAACCGCGTAACTGTGCTGGGCTTCCAGCATCTGGGGAACATAGCCGTCAAACCGGCAGCGCAGGTCTTTCAGTTCACTCACAGCAGCATCCTCAAGGCGCCCTGACGGTTGACAATGTCCACGGCGGGGGTGCTGGGGGCATATTCCCCGTCCAGGGACCAGGGGAGGTCCTCCTCCGTTTCCAGGTGCAGCGAGGAGACGTGGCGGAAGACCAGACCTTCACTGTCGTAGTGCTGGTTGAGCAGTGCCAGCATCAGGTTTTGAAGTCCCAGCGGCGTTTTAGGGCTGGGGATCAGCAGCAGCTCAAACTTGCCGTCATCCAGTACCACCCGCTCCGGGTCCAGCTTCATCAGCCCGCCGATGGAGGTGGAGTTGCACACGGCGCCGAAGAGGTAGTCCCCGTCCAAAACCTCGCCGTCGGCGGTAAGGCGGATGCGGTAGGGCCGCAGAGAGTTGAGATCTTTCATTCCCTCCAGGATATAGGCAAAGTGCCCCAGGGCGTTTTTGGAGGCCTGGGAGGCGGTGTAGGAGGTGCGGGTGAATGCGCCGAAAGAGGCTACATACGCAAAGGGACGCTGGTTCCAGAAGCCCACATCCAGCACCTGCACATGCTGCTGGACGATGACCTCCGCGGCGGCCGCGGGATCGTCGGAGATGTGAAGGCTGGAGGCAAAGTCATTGGTGCTGCCCTGGGGGAGATATCCCAGCAGGGGCGGATTTTCCAGCTGTACCAGTCCTGCGATGGTCTCGTTGAGCGTTCCGTCTCCGCCGGAGGCCACCACCAGATCGTATTGGCTGCCCTCCCGGGCCACGGTCTCCGTGGCGTCGCCGGGGGCAGTGGTCCGGTGAATGCGCAGCAGGTACCCTGCCTCGGAGAAGATGGCAGCGGCGTCAAACAGCGGGCCGCGGGACTTGTTGCGTCCTGCCCGGGGATTTACAATGAACAGCAGTTTTTTCTCCATAGTGCGTTCCTTTCCCGCCTGTCGGGATGAGATTGGACTCCGGAGTTCAAAATTTAACAAAACCGGAGCTTAAAATTTAACAGAATAATATATAGCACAGAGCCTGCAGGATTGCAAGAGACAGCACGCCGTCTCCCGGTTTTCCAGGGTGTTATGAAGCGGGGCGAATTCTGAAAGAATGAATTGCAATCCTATTCCGCGGCGTGTACAATGAAGCAGAGAACAAGAGGTGGTGGGCCATGAAGCGAAGAAGCGGTTATATGCAGCTGGGGCTGGCGGTATTTTTGTCCGTCAGCGCCATCTTGCTGTTTTACGATACTCTGTTTGGGCGCCGGGTGCTGCCGGTCTTCGGCGGGCAGTTGATCTCGGCCGTGCAGCCGGTTTTGATCGGTGCGCTGCTGGCGTATCTGCTGGCGCCGGTGGTGAATTTTTTTGACCGGATGCTGCTGCAGCCGCTGGGCGGCCGCAGGCCAAAGGGAAAGCTGGGCGGCTGCGTGCGGGCGGCGAGTGTGCTGCTGACCTGGCTGGTGATTGCTGTGCTGGTGTATCTGCTGGCATCGGTATTGCTGCCGGAGCTGTATAAGAGCGTTGTCCAGCTGATTGGAAATGTGGAAAACTATTATAATACTATCAACGGATGGGTCCGGCGGCTGCTGGACTCCAACCCGGAGCTGGAAAATCTGGTCAGCGACCGGCTGAAGGGGTATTACACCGATATCACCACCTGGCTGGATACACTGCTGCCCCAGGCCACGGCCCTGATGAGCGCGGTGTCCGGTGGTGTGATGACCGCCCTGAACTTTTTGCTGGATCTGCTGGTGGGTGTCATTGTCTCCATCTTCCTGCTGGCCACCAAGGAGCAGTGTGCCGCTTACGCCCGGAAGGTGATCTTCGGGCTGTTTCCCGGCAGCTATGTGCCGTGGGTCCTGCGGGGCATCCACAAGGTGGACAGCATCTTCTCCGGCTTTGTCCGGGGAAAGCTGCTGGACTCCCTGATCATCGGAATCCTCTGCTTCATCTGCTGCAGCCTTTTCAAGTTCCCGTATACGCCGCTGGTCTCTGTGATCGTGGGCGTGACCAATGTGATCCCCTTCTTCGGGCCCTTTTTGGGCGCCATCCCCAGCATCTTTTTGATCCTGCTGGTCTCTCCCATCCAGGCGGTGTATTTTGCCCTCTTCGTGCTGGCACTCCAGCAGCTGGACGGCAACATCATCGGCCCGTTGATCCTGGGGGACAAGACCGGCCTTTCCAGCCTGTGGGTGATCGTGGCCATTTTGGTGGGCGGCAGCTTTTTCGGCGTGCCTGGGATGTTTTTTGGCGTGCCGGTATTTGCGTGCTTTTACAGCGCGGCCAATTTCTTTCTGGATATGCGGCTGCGGCGCAAAGACCTGCCCCTGGACACCAAGGCCTATACCACCGACTATCCGAAAGCGGAACCCAAAGCGCCGCCGCAGGAGAAAAATTTGTGAATCCCCTTGCAATTAAGAGGTATATCGTGTACAATACGGCCTTGCGGGGCAGTTCGTTAGAAAAATAACGACTGACACCGCAAGGCCCTTTTTATATCTGAAGGGACCATATTTTGCATGGGCGGGACAGTTCCTGCCCCACACTGACCCTGTGCGGCAGTGATGAAAAAAGGAGAAGCTATGAAGAAGAGATGCCTGTCGCTCCTTCTTCTGGCGGGACTCCTGTGCGCTGTACTCAGCGGATGCGGAGACAGCAGCACAGCCGAGACGCCGGAGAGCAGAGCGGCCGCCAACGCCATCGTCGTTGGCATCGCCCAGGACCTGGACAACAGTCTTGACCCTCACAAAACGGTGAAGGCAGGAACCCGCGAGGTCATGTTCAATGTATTTGAAGGGCTGATGAAGCCCACCCCCGAGGGAGACCTTACCCCTGCCATCGCCAGTGACTACAAAGTTTCTGAGGACCGTTTGACCTATACCTTTACCCTGCGGGACGGGGTGAAGTTCCACAACGGTGACACGGTGACGGCGGAGGATGTGGTCTATTCCATCCAGCGCTGCGCCGCCGCTACCGAAACGGGAATCGTTCCGGTGGAGGCGTTTTCTAATATTACCGACATCCAGGCGCTCGATGCGTCCACGGTGACCATCACCCTGGCCCAGCCGGACAATGAGTTCCTCTCCTACATGACCACCGCCATTTTGCCGGCGGATTACGACCAGCAGGATACCGCCCCTGTGGGGACCGGCCCCTTCAAGTTCGTCTCCCGCACCGCACAGGATTCCATCGTGCTGGAAAAGTTTGACGACTACTGGGGTACCCCGGCACAGCTGGACCAGGTGACCTTCAAGATCATCGAAAACGCCGACAGCCTGCTGATGAGCCTCCAGAGCGGCGCCATCGACCTGTGCGCTCACTTGACCAGCACGCAGGTGGCCCAGCTGGGCGAGGACTTCAACGTGGCTGAGGGCACCATGAATCTGGTGCAGGCGCTGTACCTGAACAACGACGTGGCACCCTTTGACAACGAGCTGGTCCGTCAGGCGCTGTGCTACGCCATTGACAAGCAGGCCATCATCGACCTGGCCTTTGATGGCTACGGCAGCCCCATCGGCTCCAGCATGTACCCCGCCTTCGGCAAGTACTTCGATGAGAGCCTCACCGATTATTACCCCCACGACACGGAGAAGGCCAAGGAACTGCTGGCCCAGGCCGGCTATCCTGACGGCTTCTCCATGACCATCACCGTGCCCTCCAACTACAAGCCCCACATGGATACCGCCCAGGTGCTGGTGCAGCAGCTGGCGGAGGTAGGAATCACCGCTGAGATCCAGGCTGTGGAGTGGGAGAGCTGGGTGTCTGATGCCTATACCAACCGCCAGTTCCAGTCCACGGTGGTGGGCGTGGATGCGTCCAACATGACCGCCCGGGCGCTGCTGGAGCGGTTCACCTCCACGGCGGACAACAACTTCATCAACTACTCCAATGCGGACTATGACGCCCTCTTCGCCCAGGCCCAGGCCACGGCGGACGACGCAGAACAGACCGCCCTCTATAAGGAGATGGAGAAGAATCTGACGGAGCACGCCGCCAATGTCTATATCCAGGACCTGGCGGACCTGGTGGCCGTCCGGAAGGGACTGGAGGGCGTGACCTTCTATCCCATCTACGTGCTGGATCTTTCCGGCATCCACTACACAACCTGATATGACCGGCGGCGGATTGTTTGCCGCGGCCCCGGAAGGGAGGCGAAGACCATGAAGTATGCAGCCAAGCGCATTGCCATGCTGCTTTTTACCATGGTCATCGTCTCCCTTTTGGCGTTCGTGGCCTTTGATGTGATCTCCGGTGACCCTGCCACTGCCATGCTGGGCACCCAGGCCACCCCTGAGCGGGTGGCGGAACTCCGGGCGGAGCTGGGACTGGACCGGCCTTTGCTGGTGCGGTACGGCGAGTGGCTGCTGGGCTTTTTCACCGGAAACCTGGGTACCTCGTACAGCTACCACCAGCCGGTGTGGGACCTGATCGCCCCCAAGGTGGGTGTGACGCTGTGCCTGAGCCTTCTGAGTTTTGTGCTCATCGCGGTGATCTCCGTGCCGCTGGGAGTCCGGTCCGCCACGCGGCGCTCTCGGGGGATTTTGAACGGGGTGGAGACGCTGTTCAACCAGCTGTGCATGGCGGTGCCGCCCTTTTTTACCTCCATTTTGCTGACCTTCTGCTTCAGTACCGTGCTGCACTGGTTCGTTCACGGCAGCTTCCCGGGACTTGGCAGTGACTTTTTCGCAAGCCTGCGGTATCTGTTCTTTGCGGCGGTGGCCATCGCCATCCCCCGGATCGCCATGACGGTGCGGATGCTGCGCAGTACCATCGCCGACGAGATGGGAAAGGACTATGTCCGCACCGCCATCTCCCGGGGCAATGACCGCGCCGGCGTGCTGCGCCGCCACGTGCTCAAAAATTCCCTGGTGCCGGTGGTCACCTTCCTGGCCCAGACCATGGCGGAGATCGTGGCAGGCAGCATCGTGGTGGAGCAGGCCTTTGCCATCCCGGGCCTTGGGCGGATGCTGGTGGCCTCCATCGGCAGCCGGGATTATCCGGTGGTGCAGGCCATCATCGTGATCCTGGCCTTCTGGGTGGTGCTGGCCGGCACCGTGGCGGACCTCATCAACCAGCGGATTGACCCCCGCCTGCGGCTGGGAGGGGGCGCGTCATGAAAAAGCGGATGAAGAAGAGAATGAACGGCTATCTCCGGGCAGGATTGCTGCTTGGAGCGGTGCTGACGGCCCTGATCGTGCTGGGCTTTTTCTGGACGCCCTACGACCCCAACGCCATGGGCGATGCCGGAGAGAAGTTCCTGGCCCCCTCGCTTCAGCACCTGCTGGGAACGGACGACTTCGGCCGGGATATTTTCAGCCGGGTGCTCAAGGGCGCCGGCACCACCTTCACCATCGCCATCTGCACCGTGGTCATCGGTGCCGTGGTGGGCACGGCCCTTGGGGCGGTGACCGGCTACTTCGGTGGATTGGTGGACGAGGTGCTGATGCGTCTCAACGATGTGCTGACGGCGTTCCCCAGTATTCTGCTGGCCCTGGTGGTGATCTCCATCCTGGGCCCCGGCAATAAGTACAACGTGATTCTTGCCCTGGGACTGGTGTTTATCCCCAGCTTTGCCCGGGTGACCCGCACGGCCTTTGCCGCGCTGCGGGACGTGAACTATGTTAAAAGCGCCCGGCTGATGGGGGCGTCTCCCGCCCGCATCCTGGCGGTCCATATCCTGCCCAACACCGCCCATGTACTGCTGCCTGCCGTCACCATCGGCTTCAACAACGCCGTGCTGGCTGAGGCATCCATGAGCTATCTGGGCATTGGCGTCACCCCACCGGATGCCTCGCTTGGCTATATGCTCTCCGAGGCCCAGAGCCTCTTTACCGCGGCCCCCTGGTACGCGGTGGGCACAGGCCTTGCCATCGTGCTGCTGGTCCTCAGCGCCGGCCTCATCGGCGAGGGACTGCAGCGGGCAGAACGGGGGGTGATGTGATGCTGGAGATCCGTGATCTGCATGTGAAGTTCCACGTCCGCAGCCGGGAAGCAGTGGCAGGCGTGTCTCTCACCATTCAGGACGGAGAGATCCTGGGCCTGGTGGGGGAATCCGGCTCCGGAAAGTCCGTCACCGCTATGAGCGTTGCGGGGCTGCTGCCCCGCCGGCAGTGCGAATATTCCGGTCAGGTGCTGCTGGACGGGGTGGATCTGCTGCATGCACCCCGGGAGGAGCTGCGGAAGGTCCAGGGGAAGGACATCGGCGTGGTGTTTCAGGAGCCCCAGAGCTGCATGGACCCGCTGATGAAGATCGGCAGCCAGGTGGAGGAATCACTGTGCCTCCACACCCATATGGACCGGGCACAGCGGCGGAAACTGGCGCTGGAGGCCCTTGCCGCCGTGGAGCTGCCGGACCCGGAAACGGTGTATGACAAATATCCCCATCAGCTCTCCGGCGGGATGTGCCAGCGGGCCATGATCGCCGCGGCCATCGTGACCCGGCCCAAGCTGCTGCTGCTGGACGAGCCCACCACCGCTCTGGACGTGACCATTCAGGCCCAGATCCTGGAGCTTTTGAAAAAGCTCAACCGGGAGACGGGAATGTCCATGCTCTTTATCTCCCATAACCTGGCGGTGGTGCGCAAGCTCTGCGCCCGGGTGGCAGTGATGCAGCGGGGCGTGCTGGTGGAAGAAGGGGACACCGACCAGGTGTTCCACCATCCCCGGGAGGAGTACACCAAGCGGCTTATCGCCGCCATTCCCACCCGGAGCCGGAAGGAGGGAGCCCAATGAGTGAAGATCTGGCCCTCTCGGTCCGGCATGTGACCAGCGGCTACCGGGAGGGCGGCCTGCTGGGGAAGAAAACCTATCAGGAGGTCCTCCACGATGTGACCTTCGACGTCCGCCACGGGGAGATCCTGGGCTTGGTGGGAGAGTCCGGTACCGGAAAATCCACGCTGGCCCGGACCATTCTGGGCATGGTGAAGCCGGACGCCGGTGAGGTGATCCACTATACCAAGCGGCCCCAGATGATCTTTCAGGACCCGTACAGCTCTTTGAATCCCGCCTATACCGTGGCGTGGAACCTGGAGGAGCCGCTGCGGATCTACGGCAAGTATGATGCCGCCGAACGCCGCCGACGGGTCCGGGACATGCTGGAACGGGTGGAGCTGCCGGCAGAGTGCCTGCGGGCCAAGCCGGCGGAGCTCTCCGGCGGCCAGCGTCAGCGGGTGTCCATCGCGGTGGCACTGATCCAGCGGCCTCGGTTTTTGATCGCGGACGAACCGGTCAGCGCCCTGGACGTTACCATTCAGGCCCAGATCCTGAAGCTGCTGAAAGACCTGCGGCGAGAGCTGGATCTGAGTTTCCTCTTCGTCTCCCATGATCTGAATGTGGTCTATCAGCTCTGCGACCGGGTACTGGTGATGAAGGACGGCCGCATCGTGGAGCAGGGCTCCGTGGAGGAGATTTTTGACCATCCCAAAGAGGCGTATACCCGGCAGCTGCTGGCTGCCGCGGAGTAAAGGAGTCCCTTTGAAAGCGTTTTTCCTGCGGCATCGAAAACTGCATCTGTGGCTGCTGGCAGATCTTGTGCTGCTGACAGCGTTCTTCCTGTGCCGGAGTCATACCGGCGTCATGACCGCCTTGGCCTCCGCCGCCACGGCGGTGCGCCGCGTGCTCGGGCGGTTGTGCTACCGGGTGCCCTTTTCCGTGATGGAGGCACTGTGCATCGCGCTGGTGATGTTCACGGCGGCATACCTGGTGTGGAGCATTGCGTCGGTGGTCCGACGAAAGACCGCCTCCGGCCGTCTCCACCGGGCGTACAGCGCCCTTGTGGGTGCCGTGTGCGTGGGGCTGACTATTTACGCGGGCTTCTGCGGACTCTGGGGCGTCCACTACTACACCCCCAGCTTTCAGGACCTCTCCGGCATCTATGCCCAGCCGATGGCGGAGGAGGACCTGCTGGCGGTGACACGCTACTTTGCCGACCGGCTGACGGAGACGGCGGATCTGGTGGAGCGGGATGAGCAGGGGTGCTTCGCGGTGCCCCGGGAGGAGATCCTCTCCCAGAGCGTCCGTGCCTATGATGCGGTGGAAGGGCAGTTTCCCTTCCTGGAATTTGAGGACCCCGGCGTGAAGGCAGTGCACTTTTCCCGTGTCATGAGTGCCCTGGATTTTACCGGCATTTACTGTCCCTTCACCGGGGAGTCCAATGTCAATGTGGACAGTCCCGCCTGCCTCCTGCCCTCCACGGCGGCCCATGAGCTGGCCCACCAGCGGAGCATCGCCTCGGAGCAGGAGTGCAACTTCCTGGCAGTACTGGCCTGTACCACCTGCGGCAATGATGCCTATGCCTACTCCGGCTGGCTGCTGGGCTATATCCATCTGGGCAATGCCCTCTACCGGGTGAATCCGGAGGCCTATCAGACCATCCGGGACAGCCTGCCGCCGGAGGTGCGGGCGGATCTCGGTGCCAACAACGCCTACTGGGCCCAGTTCCAGGATACGGCGGTGCAGAAGGTGTCCAACGAGGTGTATGACCGATTCCTCAAGGGTTACGGCGAGAAGCAGGGATTGCAGAGCTACGGCACCGTGGTGGACCTGCTGGTGGTCTACTACCGGGATGCGGCAGTTTGAACAGAACAAATGAGCGCCCCCACGATTTCGTGGGGGCGCTCATTTCTTATTTCATCAGTTCGCACACAAGATCGGTGTAGCCGGAGGGATCGTCCAGGGGCAATCCCGCAATCAGCAGTGCCTGATCGTAGAGGAGCTGGGCGTACTTCTTGGCCTTCTCCGGATCATCGCTGACCGCCTGCTCCAGAGCCTGGAAGGCGGGGTGGTCCACATTCAGCTCCAGGATGCGCTCGGCCTTGATGGCGGAGTCAGGCTGCACGGCCTGGAAATACTTTTCCATCTCAAAGCTCAGCCCCTCGCCGGCGGTGAGGCACACGGGATGGGACTTGAGGCGGGCGGAGGCCTTGACCTCCTTCACGGCGTCACCCAGGGTCTCCTTGACGAAGTCCAGAGCGGCCTTGTGGGCGTCCATGGCCTCCTCGGACTTCTTCTCAGCGCCCTCCTCGATCTCCTGATCCAGCACGGAGCGGAACTCCTTGTCCTGATAGCTGTGGAGGATCTGGGCGCAGAACTCGTCCACCTCTTCAGTGAAGTAGAGGATCTCCGTGCCCTTGTCCTTAAGAAGCTCCGTCTGGGGGAGTTTGTCGATCTTGTCCAGGGATTCACCGGTGGCGTAATAGATATACTTCTGATCCTCGCCCATCCGGGAGACGTACTCGCCCAGCGTTACCAGTTTCTTCTCCGTGGAGGAGTAGAACAGCAGCAGGTCCTGCAGCAGCTCCTTGTGGGCGCCGTACTCGCTGACCGCGCCGTACTTGAGCTGGCGGCCGAAGTTCTTCCAGAAGGTCTCATAGGCCTCCCGGTCGTCCTTAAGCATCTTGGCAAGCTCGCTCTTGATCTTCTTTTCCAGGTTGGAGGCAATGACCTTGAGCTGCCGGTCATGCTGCAGCAGTTCCCGGGAGATATTCAGCGACAGGTCGGGGGAGTCCACCACGCCTCGGACGAAGCGGAAATGCTCCGGCAGGAGGTCGGCGCACTTGTCCATGATGAGCACGCCGTTGGAGTAGAGCTGTAATCCCTTTTCGTATTCCTTGGTGTAATAGTCGAAGGGCGTGGCGCCGGGGATGAACAGCAGCGCCTTATAGGTGACAGCGCCCTCGGCGGACACGGCGATCACACGCTGGGGGTCTGCGTAGTCGTGGAACTTATCCCGGTAGAATTTGTTGTACTCCTCCGGCTTCACGCTGGACTTGCGGCGCTGCCAGATGGGGACCATGGAGTTGAGGGTCTCCTCCTCGGAGTAAGTCTCATACTCCGGCTTGTCGTCGGGGCTGCCTTCCTTCCGGCGGGTCTTGGAGACCTCCATCCGGATGGGGAAGCGGATGTAATCCGAATACTTGCGCACCAGCTCCTGAATCTTCCAGGACTCCAGAAACTCGCCGTACTTTTCATCGTCGGTGTCGGGCTTGATGTGCATGATGATGTCGGTGCCCACACCGTCCCGTTCACACTCAGTGATGGTATAGCCGTCGGCGCCGGAGGACTGCCACATGTAGGCGGTGTCAGAGCCGTACTTGCGGGTCACCACGGTGATGTGGTCCGCCACCATGAAGGCGGAATAAAAGCCCACACCGAACTGGCCGATCACATCGGTGTCCTTGGTATCGTCGCCCACTTCCTGCTTGAAGCGGTAGGAGCCGGAGGAGGCGATGACGCCCAGATTATTCTCCAGGTCCTCCTTGTCCATGCCGATGCCGTTGTCGGATACCGTCAGAAGGCGGTTGTCCTTGTCCACCTTCAGCTGGATCTGGAAATCCTTGCGGGTCATGCCCACTGTCTCGTCTGTCAAAGCCTGGTAGCACAGCTTGTCACAGGCATCGCTGGCGTTGGAGATGATCTCCCGCAGGAAAATTTCCTTGTGGGTGTAGATGGAATTGATCATCAGATCCAGTAGGCGTTTGGATTCCGCCTTGAATTGTTTTTTTGCCATGGATGATGCACTTCCTTTGTTTATTTTTTATCACAACTTCAAAATATACCACACAAATCGCTGTAAATAAATGACCAATTTGTAAATTCAACGGGGAAATGGTTGTCTGAACGGGACTTTGCGAGTAGAATAATTGAAAACAAAAACAGACGGCCAAAAGCCGCCGGAGAAGGAGTCCTGGAGCGATGGGTGTATTGTATAAGTGCAAAATGGCACTGCAGCGGCTGATGTATGGCCGCAATGGCTCCGACCAGCTGGGACGTGCTGCCATTGTGGCCGCACTGGTGCTGGATGTGGTGTCCATGATCGTGATGCGCATCCGCCATTTGCAGCTGGTGGGCGTGCTGCTGTACTGGGCCGCTATGGTGCTGCTGCTCTATGCCATTTTCCGGGTGTTTTCCAAGAATCTCTATAAGCGCCGGGAGGAGAACAGCAAGTTCCTCCAGTGGACCTGGAAGGTGAAAAACGGCCGGTCCGCGGCGAAGGCCCGCCATGCCGACACCGCCCACAAGTACTTCACCTGCAAAAACTGCAAGACCATCTGCCGGGTGCCGGTGGGGAAGGGAAAGGTCGTCATCACCTGCCCCAAGTGCGGTGCCCAGATTCACGGAAAAACCTGACACGGCGGGGACGTTCGGGCGTCCCCGCTTCTTTGCGGAAAAGGAGGGATTGGATGGAGATCCGGTTTGCCGCGGAGGCGGACGCGCCGGCTCTGTTGGCCATTTACGCCCAGTATATCGAAACGGGCATCACCTTTGAATACCAGCTGCCCACCCGAGAGGAATTTGCCCGGCGCATCCGGGACTTCGGCGGAACCTATCCCTATCTGGTCTGCGAGGAAAACGGATGCATCGTGGGATATGCCTATGCCCACCGGCAGGCGGAGCGGGCGGCTTATCAGTGGAATGCGGAGCTGTCCGTCTATCTGGACCGGGACCATACCGGCACCGGCCTTGGAAAGCGGCTTTATCACGCACTGATGGAGCTGCTGCGGCTCCAGGGGGTGCGGACGGTGTACGCCCTGGTGACGCTGCCCAACGAGAAGAGTGAGGGGCTCCACCGGAGCATGGGGTTCCGCCTGATGGGCGTTCAGCGCAGCACCGGCTACAAAGCCGGGGCCTGGCGGGATGTGGCCTGGTTCGAGCTGCCCATTGCCGGTTATGACCAGGACCCCGCACCGCTGTGCTCCCTGCCTCAGGTGCCGCCGGAACAGGTGGCGGCGGTGCTGCGGCAGGCGTGAGGCGTGCCCGGGCCGGGGAGCGCAGTGTCCGCCGGGGCCGGTGTGCCCGGCTGGATTTCAACAATACGCAAAAAGGAGGAGCCAACGGCTCCTCCTTTTTCTGTGGAAATAGAATGCTCAGCCCTGGCAGACAGGAACCATCCAGCCCTTGGTGTCGGGGATCTTGCCCCACTGGATGCCGGTCATGGTATCGTAGAGCTTCTGGGTGATCTCGCCGATCTTGCCGTCGCTGATAAAGACCTTGTCGCCCTTCCAGTCCAGCTCCTTGACGGGGGAGACCACGGCGGCGGTACCGCAGCCGAAGACCTCTTCCAGCTTGCCCTCGTGGCCGGCCTTCATCACGTCGGCGATAGCCAGACGGTCTTCCACCACCTCGTAGCCCCAGTCCTTCAGCAGTTCGATAATGGAGCGGCGGGTGACGCCGGGCAGGACAGTGCCGTTGCAGGGAGCGGTGTGGATCTTGCCGTCGATCTTGAACATGATGTTCATGCTGCCGACCTCTTCCACGTACTTCTTCTCCACGCCGTCCAGCCACAGAACCTGGGCAAAGCCCTGCTCCTCGGCCATCTCACCGGCCTTGATGGAAGCAGCGTAGTTGCCGCCGCACTTGGCAAAGCCCGTCAGGCCGGGAGCGGCACGGATGTACTCGTCTTCCACATAGATGCGCACGGGATTGATGCCCTCAGCGTAATAGGCGCCGGAGGGAGCGCAGATGATGCAGAAAACATACTTGCGGCTGGCGTGGACGCCCAAGCCCACATCTGCGGCAAAGGTGAAGGGACGGATGTACAAAGAGGAGCCCTCGGTGTGGGGGACCCAATCCTTCTCCACTTCCACCAGGGCCTTGACGGCCTGGATGAAGTCCTCCACGGGCAGCGGGGGAATGCACAGCCGCTCGGAGGAGTCCTGATACCGCTTGGCGTTGCAGTCCGGGCGGAACAGCTGGATCTTGCCGTCGGCGGTACGATAGGCCTTCATGCCCTCAAAGATCTCCTGTGCATAGTGCAGCACCACGCAGGCCGGGTCCATCTGGAACGGCGCATAGGGGACAATGCGGGCGTCGTGCCAGCCCTGACCGGCGTCATAGTCCATTACGAACATGTGGTCGGTAAAGATCTTACCAAAGCCCAGCTTGCTCTCGTCGGCGGGCTTGGCCTTCGGGGTGGTCGTCTTTGTGATTTTGATATCCAGCATGTCAAAACGCTCCCTTTTTTTCAAATTTTGAAGTTTTTCGTCGGGATAAAACAAAAAGACTTCCGCATCGTCCCGGATGTCCGGGAGAGGCGAAAGTCAAACTTCCGTGGTACCACTCTCATTGCCGCCGTGGAGGCGGCCACTCAAAGCCCCGGTATCGGAGGGCGACCGGCGCGGCTTACTGAAAGAACTCCCTGTTCAGCCGTGCTGCTCCCGGGTGAGACCGGCAAAGTGCCTCCCGCTGCCTCACACCAGCCGGCAGCTCTCTGAAGGGAGGAAATCCATCCTTGCGGTATATCCCGTTCATTGCGTGATGACGTATTCGCCATGTCGTTATTTCATTTATACGCTGACGGTGGTACAAAGTCAATCGGTAAAATGCACAGAAAGAGCGCTCGGACGGAAGGAAAGAGGGGCCGGCGGGAGATCCTGCCGGCCCCCTTTGTTCTTAACAAATGCGTCTGCTTACTGGATGCAGGCCATGCCGCGGCGGAAGGCCTCGATATTCAGGGGAACGAACTTGGCCTTGGAGCCGGTGAACATCTCCTGAATCATAGCCTCGATGGTCTCGGGCTTGAGAATCTTGGTACCGGCCACATAGGCGCCCAGCATCACCATGTTGCTGACCTTGGCGTTGCCCACCTCGTCGGCGATGGTGTTGCAGGGGATGTAGTAGGCGGTCAGATCCGAACGGGAGACCTTGTCGGTGACCACGTCGCTGTTGATGAACACGCAGCCGCCGGGAACGACACCTGCCTCAAACTTGGACAGGGAGGGCTCGTTGAGGGCGATGAGTTCCGTGGAATGGGCGAACACGGGGGAGCCCACCGGCTTGTCGGAGAGAACCACGGAGCAGTTGGCGGTGCCGCCGCGCATTTCCGGGCCATAGGAAGGAGCCCAAGTGACATTCAGACCCTCGGCCATGCCGGCCTCCGCCAGGTTTTTGCCGATGGCAAGTCCGCCCTGGCCGCCGAAACCGGAAATGATGATTTCTTTTTTCATCTTACTTCACCTCCGCATTTTCCGGTGCGACTTCCTTAATGACTCCCAGAGGATAGTAGGGAATCATGTTGTCCTTGAGCCAGTCCACAGCCTTCAGCGGCGTCATGCCCCAGTTGGTGGGGCAGGTGGACAGGACCTCAATGAAGGTGAAGCCTTCGCCGTTCATCTGCTTCTGGAAGGCCTTCTTGATGGCCTTCTTGGCCTTGTTGATGTTGGCGATGTCGGTGACGCAGACCCGCTCAGCGTAGACGCAACCGTCCAGCGTGGACAGCAGCTCCGCCATGCGGATGGGCATACCGGCCTGCTCCTTGGTACGGCCGGTCTGGCAGGTGGTGGCCTTCTGACCGATCAGGGTGGTGGGGGCCATCTGACCGCCGGTCATGCCGTAAATGGCGTTGTTGACGAAAATGGTGGTGAACTTCTCACCCCGCATGGCGGCGTGGACGATCTCGGCGGCGCCGATGGACGCCAGGTCGCCGTCGCCCTGGTAGGTGAACACTGCCTGATGGGGATGGGTGCGCTTGATGCCGGTGGCCACGGCGGGCGCACGGCCATGAGCGGCCTCCTGCATGTCGCAGTTGAAGTATTTGTAGGCAAAAACGGAGCAGCCCACGGGGCACACGCCGATGGCGTCGTCCAGCAGTCCAAGCTCCACCAGGGACTCCGCCACCAGCTTATGGATGATGCCGTGGTTGCAGCCGGGGCAGTAATGCAGCTCGACGTCCGTCAGGCCCTTGGATTTCTCATATACGATTGCCATGTCACTTGACCTCCTTCAAGGCCTTCTTGGCCGCTTCTACCATCTCTTCCACGGTGGGCATCACGCCGCCGGCGTGACCCAGATAATGGACGGGCTTTCTGCCCTCCACAGCCAGACGGACATCGTCGATCATCTGGCCGGTGGAGCTCATCTCCACGTCCACAAAGGCCTTCACATGATCGGACTTGGCCAGCTTGCGCAGCGCCTCCTCCGGGAAGGGCCACAGCGTGATGGGACGGAACAGTCCGACCTTCAGCCCCTCGGCTCGCAGGGTCTCGATGGCAGTCAGAGCGATTCGGGCGGGCGTGCCGTAGGCAGTGATGACGACTTCGGCATCATCGCAGTCGGTCTCAGACCAGCGCACCTCGTCTCTCTCCATGGCGGCGTACTTCTCGGCCAGATGGTCGTTGTGACGGTCGCACTCCTCGGGGTCCATATACAGAGAATTGATGATGTTGTTGTGATCGCGGTCCTTCCGGCCGGTAGTGGCCCAATCCTTGGGAGGCAGATTCCGCTTGGGAACCTCGTGCCACTCGATGGGCTCCATCATCTGGCCGATCAGGCCGTCCATGACCACCATAACGGGATTACGATACTGGTCGGCAATGTCAAAGGCCTCCTGCACGAAGTCCACTGCCTCCTGCACGTTGGAGGGGGAGAGGACCAGCGTCCGGTAGTCGCCGTTGCCGCCGCCGCGGGTGGCCTGATAGTAGTCACCCTGGCCCGGCTGAATGGTGCCCAGGCCCGGGCCGCCGCGCATGCAGTTGACGATGACGCAGGGCAGCTCAGCGCCGGCGATGTAGGAGATGCCCTCCTGCTTCAGGCTGATGCCGGGGGAGGAGGAGGAGGTCATGGCGCGCATACCAGCGCCGGCGGCGCCGTAAACCATATTGATGGCCGCGACCTCAGATTCAGACTGAACAAACACACCGCCGGCCTTGGGCAGGTGAGCGGACATGTACTCGGGGACCTCGCTCTGCGGGGTGATGGGATAGCCAAAGAAACAGTCACAGCCGGCGCGGATAGCCGCCTCGGCGATGGCTTCATTACCTTTCCAAAGTTCCTTTTCCACGGTTGATGACCTCCTTGCTTCAGAATTTCTCCACGGTGATGATGGAATCCGGGCAGATCTTCGCGCAGCTGGCGCAGGCGATGCACTGGGTGATGTCCGTCACATGGGCGGGGTGATACCCCTTGCGGTTGATCACCGTCTGATCGATGGCGACGATGTGCTTGGGGCACACGGTGGTGCACAGTTCACAGCCTTTGCACCGGTCGGAGTTGAACGTTACCTTGGCAGTCATGATGGAATACTCCTCCTTTCCCCTGTTGCCTGTGGGTCAAATCTCCCACGGCTTTTTCATTTTTATGGTGATTGGGAACACAGGCTCCCGCAGGTCACTGAGATGGTCGGCGAAGCGCTCCTCCGCCACATGGCACAGCACCGGGATTTCCGTCTCCCGGCTGACGCGCTCCGCCAGGTCGGCACCTTTGCGAATCTCCCGCTCCGTGGTCTCGCCGCACAGGTGCGTATTATTCACGATGCCGCCGCAGGTGAGGCCTGTGGTGGCCTCAATGGCACGCAGATAGGAGATGGCACTCTCCGGTGTCCGGACCTCCGGACGGTTGGCATTGAGTACATAGACGAGCTGGTAATCCTCCTGGAGGATCTTGGGCCGGAATCGGGCCAGCACACGGGCACCCACCGGGTCGCCGCCGATGTCCAGAACGCCCCGAACATCCCGGTTTTCCAGAATGGTGAGGACCTCCGCCGGCAGTGCGGGCACATCCGCGTCAGAACAGGCCTGCGAGGAACAGATCAGCCGGATTCCGGCGTCTTCCAGCAAAGCCTTCCGCTCCCGGGATCGGAAGTAGGGGTTCACAATGTCCAGATCAGCCATCATGACCTGTTCGCCTTCGCCGGCCAGTGCCAGAGCCAGATTTACGGAGAACTCGGTTTTGCCGGTGCCGTAGTGTCCGGTAACAATGGTCAGGCGATGGCTGCAAATCTCTTTGGCGGTCAAAAAAGAGGGCCCCCCTTCAAAAAAAGTACAAAATAGTGGTTGTATTATTTCTTATTCTGTTGTATGATGTCATTGTACTCCAAAAGGTATATGATGTCAAGAGCGTTCTTGGAAACAACGGCAGGAAGGGCGCACGCCGGCATCTTACATGAAAGATCCTGCACTGGCGGGTGGAACGGGCGGTCCGGAGAGAAGGAGGAAGTTATGGCGGAGGGAAAGCGGGTAAAGCTGTCGGAGCGGACGGCAGACCGTCTGTACGAGATGATCGTTGAGGAAAAACGGTATGAGCCCGGCAGCAAACTCCCCAATGAAAATGAACTCAGTGATGCGCTGCAGGTCAGCCGCACCACGCTGCGGGAAGCGATTTCCTTTCTTGTTGCACAGGGGGTTCTGGAGATCCGCCGGGGCAAGGGGACGTTTGTGGCGGATTCCCTGCCGGCTGGGACCATGGACCTGACGGCGCTGGCCGGGGTGCGATCCCGGGTGCGGGCCAAGGACCTTTTTGAGATGCGGCTCATTTTTGAACCGGCCACGGTGGCCCTGGCCTGCCAGCGGGCCACGGATGAGGAACTGCGGCAGATTAAGAAGAAAGCAGACCGTATGGAACGGATTGCTGCCGAGGGTGGGGACTGGCCGCTGGCAGACCAGGAATTTCACTGGGCAATCATCAAGGCGTCCCACAACGAATATATGCGGCGGCTGTATCCCATCATCAACAGCGCCGTCAATGAGATCATGCAGCTCTCTCAAAACCGCCAGCATATGCAGAATGTGGCCATCAGCGACAACCAGCAGATTCTGTTCTTTCTGATGCGGCGGGACGAGGCGGGGGCCCGCCATGCCATGAGTATTCATATGCGTCATCTGTTGCATATCCTGCAAAGCTGAACCTGTCTGAACAGCAAAGGGACCCGACCGGAGCGGTCGGGTCCCTTTTTGCGGGTTTGAGGGGTCAAAAAAGGGTGAGGACTGTGCACTATGCACAATTTAAACAGGGAAAAGTAAATATTTCGACAGATTTTATTTTAAAAAACAGTGGAAACGTTTGCCGAAATTCACAATTCACTGGGAGTTATTCACAAATTGTACACAAATTTTCGAAAGACTACTTAACAAATTCTGAAAGAACGTGTATAATGTCTAACAGAATTTGAACGGGGACGGCAGAGGGTGGACCCCCATTTCCAAAGGCACCGGGCCCGGTAAAATTCGGCTGGCGCTCCACACTGGATGGAGTATTCCAAATGGCAATCAAAGTTCCGAGCGAGTTCTCCTCCTGATCCAGACGGGCGGGGAGCGAAAGGTTCCGGAAAGCGGATGTGCAATCCGGGGCGTGATAAAAAGGGAGAGTATCAGAGAGCGAGGAACGAAGGTCAGCAGATTCCGTGGGGCGGAATGCCAAGCCGACCCCCATCCGCCGTTCATACAGCTGGCGGGGAATCGACCGGCAAAGGAGGTTCCGGCGGAACCGCTTTTCCGGATCAGCACAAGAACCAAAAAAAGAAGGAGTGTGTGTTTTATGGCAACATTTGTTGTGGGTCTCGTGATCCTGTTCGTAGGCGCCGCACTGTACGGC
>FR890840.1:0-6167 GCA_000436875.1 Oscillibacter sp. CAG:155
GGCAGCCTGATAGGCTGCCGCTACCCTGTCCAGTTCCTCGGCAGAAACACTGCCGTAGTCCTTATCGACAACAACTGCTTTCATGGTTGTTTCAACTCCTTTCTCTATGTTTACAGAGGCCAAAACACCGGAATGAAGATCATGGCGACAATCATGATTACCACGGAGAGCCCAAGCCCAGGCCGGAAGAAGTCCATAAACTTCAAATTGCCCGGACGAACAATCAGCGTATTGGTTCCGCTGCCCACCGGAGTCAAGAACGGCGAGGATGCTGCCACGCAGATGGCAACAGCCACTGCGGAGGTGCTCATGCCGAAAGCCTGTGCTACCGGGATAAACAGCGGTGTGACCAGCATGGCACAGGAAGTGTTCATCATGGCGTTGGTCAGCAGTGTTACCAATACCAAGATCACAAACAGCACGATTAGTTTATTAGGATGTTCGCCCAGCAACCGTACGGCTGTATCGGCAATGAGAGCGCCTGCGCCGCTGTTGCTCATGCCCGTGGAGACCGCACTCATGCCTGCTACGATAAAGAGAGTAGACATATCGATTGCTTTGTAAGCGTCCGCCTGCTTAATGCAGCCAGTCAGAACCATAACAAATGCAGCAAATGCCGCAACCAGATACATGGGGAATGCGTCGCTGTCTACAGCCATGGCCACCAGCAGCACCGCTAGGATCACAAGGCACAGGCCAGCCTTGATTGGGTTGAACTCCACTGCCTTGTTGCTGCCGGTATATTCCGCTAAATACTCCTTATCAGCAGTATCTCCAGGAGTCAAAAAGCGTTTTCCAATCGTCAGGAAAAATACCATACCGGCGATGGAGATAGGAATTCCTACCTTCCCAAGTTCAAAAAAGGAAAGAGGAGTCGTTCCTAGATCTTCCAAGGCACCATTGACTACAATATTACTGGCGGCGCCCATCAGTGTCAGGTTGCAGCCAAAACTAGCGGCAAAGGACATGGGGATCAGCTGCCGGGACACAGAGACTCCTGCCCGCTGACTGACACTGATAACAATTGGCAGAAGCATAGCCACCACTGCCACACCACTGCACACAGCGGAAATGATGGTTGCCACCAACATGAAAGCAACCATAATGCCATTTTCAGATGTACCCGTGAGTTTGACCAAAATGTCTGCCATTTTGGCAGCAATCCCTGTATGGAACAGGGCGGACCCAACTACCATCATTGCAGCAATCAGAACAATGGTGCTGCCGGAAAATGCGCTGAATAATTGAGCGGGTTCAATGATCCCGCACAGTACCAATACGCTGCCCCCCAACATGGACACCAGGGCCGCCGGAAGTTTTTCTGTTACAAAAAACACAACCATAATGAGCAGAACCAAGAGAGTAATTGCAGCAGGACTCATAGAATTTCTCCTTTCTTTTTTTCACTGAATACTAGAAATTCGCGGGTCACGTATAATTTTCTTGTTACTTCTCCCTTTTGGATCATAAATTTAAAATCTTGACTTATAAATGCATTTTTAGCAAAATACGTGCACATTTTTGCTTTCTGCCTTTTATTTTACTGTCTCATCTTGCTTTCGTCAAAGACGAAAGGTAATATAAAGATTATAATGTTAACATTATATCTTGGAGGGAAGTGGCCTGTATGGTCTTTCGCAATTACGAATATTTCGTTGCGATTGTAGAGGCGGGAAGCCTGACGAAGGCTGCAGAGCGTTTGTATATCTCACAGCCTTCGCTCAGTCAGTACTTGAAGCGCTTGGAGACAAGCCTGGGGGTAGAATTGTTTGACCGCAGTACATCCCCCCTGCGGCTGACCTACACAGGAGAGCGTTATTATCAGCACGTCCTCCAACTTATGAAGCTGGACGAAAATGTCCGCCGGGAATTTCAGGACATCAAAAACCAGACAAGCGGACGCCTGCGATTAGGGGTGGCCCTATGGCGCAGTGCCTGTTTGTTGCCGGATGTATTCCCCAGATTTCACCAGCTATATCCTGATATCCATATTGAACTGACAGAGGGGCGATCGGTTCAATTGGAGAGTGCGCTGATGAATGATAAAATTGATCTTGCCGTTATGAACCTGCCTCGAACTTTGGATTACAACAAATTGACATGCGAGATTATTTGCGAAGAGCGTATTCTGCTGGCAGCGCCCACACATCATCCGTATGTGCGGGATTTACTTGCAGATTGTTCCACTTTTGAGGGATATCCGCTTGCGCCGCTGGAACTTCTCGAACATATTCCTTTAATTCTGACAAAGCCCGGTCAAAATTTGACTCACGAGGTCAGGCATATGCTGGGAAAAAACCACATTGAGCCAGATATTCTTCTGGAAACCGGAAATCTGACCACGGCAATCAACCTTACAGCCCAGGGGATTGCCTGTACGTTTGTGCCCGAGGAAGGAGCCAAGGTTTGCCAGCATCCCGGTGCGGTTACCTATTTCGTGACAAACTCCTCGGAGCTCGTCTGGGATTTAGCTGCGGTGTATCGAAAGGATACCTATCTGACCCACCTGTCTCAACTGTTTATTGAAGTGATGAAGCAGCAGTTTCAAAAAGATCCTTGATGCTGGGGCATCCCACAAGTATACAAGCGGGGAGAGTAGTCCTTTGAAAATTAATTGTGTTGCCTTTGGGGATGGTTCCAGTATTAATAAGCGATTGTTCTTAAAATTTGCCGCAAAATAAGAACCCAGTGCAACGTCGAGAGGGAAAACTCGCTTGGTGCTGCACGGCTCTAATGAAGACGATCGCTGTATTGGTCAATGTATTGGTCAGCGCAAAATCAAAATTTGAGGGCAAACTTTTTGACAGGGACTGATGGGCTCGGACCAGTGATCTTCTGCGTGTGAACAAACCTTGGAAACTTTTTTGATTGTTTTTAGCAGCTTTTAACCGCTTCCGCTACGATCGAATGATTTTCCAGGGGTCATTTACTGCACAAAATCCATCTGCTCCGCAGACTTCTGTGATACGTGCTGCGGCCTGAACTGGTTGCGGCAGTTAAGGTTTCGAGAGGGTGGAACATGAGCAGTTTTTTCTGGTCTGCGTGCTGGTGATAACATATGGAGAAAGCCTATCTTTGTCAAAGGCTTTCTTCCCTAATAATGAAGGGCCGCCTCATTTTGGGACGGCCCTTCATTCCTAGGGAATGCCTGCTGACAGCCCCCTGTTTTTGCGCTAATGGGAAACCTTTTGGTCAGGGACGGAAGTCCCCTTGACAATGGGCTTTGCCCGCTCTTTTCCGTGTTTGGCCTTTCCTTGAATCTGTGGAACGGGAGCAACCTCGTTTCGGGGTTGCACATGGGTCCAGTCCGGGCGAGCCATTCCTTTTTTTGCCATTCAAATACCTCCATCAGTCAGTTAAGGGGGCGCAAAAATCTGATGGGCCTATTTTGCTTGTCTTGCCGCATGCTTTTTCTCATCACCGTTTTCATAGATCACAAGTTTCCCATTTCTATCGCAGACTGCCAAGAAAACATCCTTGGCGGAATGAATGCCGCGCTGCTTGAGCTGCTTGTCCAGCCAGGTCAAATTCAATCCCATACGCTTGAGATTACTCTCCAGAATCTGTCCGTCCATAATCAACTCGGTACACAGCAGTTCCTGCTCGGGGGATAGATTCATGTCGCCGGGCGTTGCGGGACGCTGGGTGCTCACCGGGAGAATGGTCAGTTTTCCGTTGAACTCAAAAATTGCAGTTTGAATGCTGGTGAGATCAAAGTATCCCTGCTGTCTGCACATGACAATAAATTCGTTTAAATCCAGCTTGGACTTTTTCAAATTTTCCCGATAGAGCTTCCCCTGATCCATGAGAATGGTGGGCGACCCATAGAGATATCTGCGGGTCCTGGGGAGTTTGTTGGTGACGACGCTGAGTATCAGGGTAATCCCTGCGTAAATCAGGATCGCAATAAGCGGCTTCCAGGGTTCCTCCAGTTCTGTGGCCATTTCTGCGGCAATAGAGCCGATGGTGATTCCCGTGATATAGTCAAAGAAATCCAATTGTGCGATCTGCTTGTGGCCGATGAGTTTTGCTGCGATAAAAAGCGCGGCAAAGGAGCCCAGAGTTGTGAGGCAAAGAGTGAAGAATTGAATATGACACGCCCCCTTTCCCCATAGTCTGACTGAAAGTGCCGAAAACATGCATGACAGTACGCGCTGTTTTTAACGCTGTTCACCAAACACAGGCCGGCACATAGAATGAGGTAGCAACAATAAAAGGAGCAATCATATGGAATCTCATCCTTGTATGAAGTGCGGCTGTGACGCTTTTGTGACCGACCACGGGCCGGCGCCATTTGCCGTCAATATCACGTGCGCAGCAAGGCAAAATCAGAACTTCCGCGCTGCGCTTTGGACAGGATGCCACTTGCAAATGACCCTGATGGACATTCCGCCCTGCTGCGATATCGGTTTGGAAATGCACTCCGACACGGACCAGTTCATTCGGGTGGAAAGCGGGCAGGGGCTTGTCTTTGTAGGAACCTGCAAGGAAAAACTGGATTTTCAGTGCTGCTTGAATACAGGGGACGGCATTTTCGTGCCGGCAGGAGCCTGGCACAATGTTTGCAATACCGGAAATTGCCCGTTGAAGATTTCCTCTATTTACGCGCCGCCCCACCATCCGAAAGGAACGGTTCACTGCACAAAGGCAGATGCTGCCAAAAAAGATTGATCCTGTATCCTCCCGGTAAATACAGAAAACATAAACTGTACAGTATAAGAAGTACCGGCATCCCAATGGAATTGTGCCGGTACTTCTGCTGTTTCCTCTACCGGTATTTATTCCAGGAAGATGCCTTCCTGGGCCAGTCCCAATGTCAACCGTCCTTGGGAGCCAAAGTGTGTGCCGTGACAGGGACAGTCCCAGCTTTGTTCATCAGAATCCCGCTCCAACTGATAACCCAGGTGCGAGCATAGGGATTTCCTTTTCCGCAGATCATATCCCGGAGGATCATGGCGGAAACCATGGATGTGGTCATACCCCATTTTTGAAAGCCTGTGGCTATATACCAGTTAGGCCGGCTGGCTGCGTAACGACCAATATACGGCGCTTCGCCCGGCGTGATACAGTCCTGGGCTGACCTTTATAATGGCCGCATAAGCGCGGACGGCCGACGGATTGGCTTGGGCGTATTGCCAGGCCGTGCCCATTTCCGACGTTTGAGTCGGTTTTAGACAGAGCATTTTGTGCAGTGGGGTAATTTTTGCTGTGGCGTTTCGAGTTTGTCCGCTGCTGCGGATCACAAAACAGCCTCCCGCACTGGACGGGAGGCTGAGAAATGCGCAGGGGAAATGGGGCAACCCACTTCAAAGCTATGTGGGGGTTCACACAAGGCGCCTGCTCTCCCAGAAGGGGATCCGGCATTGGGTGGTGTAGGCTCAGTCAGAGAGAATCTTTTCCGCAATCAGTGCAAATATCCTGCTCCGAGGCGCCGTTGCAGTTGACATAGCTGTCTCCCACCGTGGCCACTGCACCGAATTCTACAGGTACCGCCACGCAAATATTCTGGGTGATGGTAAAAAAGCAAGAGCCGTTTTTCGTCCCCCCGCATACCTCACGGCCCGGGGTAACCACAGGATCGCCGCAGCATTTGGTGGTGGCAACGCCGGCCTGGGCAAAGGGAGTAACGGTCACAGGGACGCAAATAGACGCAGACTGATAGCCCACAGCGGGACAAGTCTGGGATTCGTTGAACACTTCCGGATTCAAATTGGCCATAAGAGAAACTCCTTTCTGGCAATAGCCATTCCCATACTATGCACGAGATAAAAAATGGTTACACGCCAGAGAAAACAGACCCCTGCACCAGAGCCACCTTATTGGGCATTTCCTCAAACGCTCAAAATTTGTGCCGCAGTAAAGAATATAGGGACCTGGCCGCAAAGTCACACCGCCATGCAACCAGAGTACCCCCAGGCACCCGGATATTAAATTCTGATTGCATCCTTTGCATACCCAGCCCCCTTGTTTCTCTGGATGTTCTGCCGAAAAATAGTATAGTGGATGCGCCAAGGCCATAGCGCCTAAGTAAAGGGCAATCATCAGGCACAGGAAATCAATTTGTCATAATAGGGCTGCTTTATGGAATTTCTGACGACCAAACAAGCCGCCGAGCTCTGGGGAATCTCCCTGTGCCGGGTGGCGCTCCTCTGTGCCTAAGGCCGTAT
>FR890840.1:6209-8793 GCA_000436875.1 Oscillibacter sp. CAG:155
CAAAGCGGGAAAGACATGGCTGCTGCCGCCGGCTGCGTTTTGCAGGGAAATATCGATGCGTCTGAATATAAATCCGTTGTTTTAGGGTTTGTTTTCCTGAAATGAAATATAGCTCCGACCGCTTTGAGGCGGAGCATTAGGAGCCGGTAGAAGAAGGTGACGGCTCCGAAGAGAACAAGGACGAATACACTGCTGAGCACATCTCCTTTGTGCCGGAGAACGCACGGTGGAGCACGGCAACATCAACAAAATTTTCACCTTTGGCCAGGACTCTGACCCCATCACTTGGAAGATGGCTCAGATGAATTTTGATATTGGGGCATTGAGGCCGATCTGGTGGACTGCATCGTGGCCCCGCCGTCCCAGCTCATCGCTTAGACCGGACGACTTATTTGCTTATTCATGATGATATTTTACCGCAGTTATGCCAGCTATGACCGCGCTTTTTCTGTGCGGTGTTGTCGTAAAACTCTGCAAAAAGAGAAGTGAAAAGAGCCCCATGTCCATCTCGCGTGCAGCGAGAAAAGACGTGGGGCTTTATGGTATCGTTACTCAGCAGATGTTCTGCCTGGGGAGGACCTATTTATGGGCACACCGGTTGGCCGCCTGGAGCGCAAAAATATCGCGGAACAGGTTTTCTTCCTCACGTGGCTTCATATCCACAAACTGGCACCCGTAAAAATACTGGCGGTTCTCCAGCGTGTGCTTACGCACTACCTGACATTTTACATTATGTACAGCGCCGCGATTACAAAATCTCTGATTATAAAACCACAACTGATCGCCCACCTCATAAATCGACTTGCTCTGAATGGCGATCCCGGAACCGCTGATGTTGATGATCATGCAGGGGTTTCCCACTGCTTTCTGATTGACAAAAGAGATCAGGGATGGTTCCATTACATTTTGCCGGAAATAGCAGCGGGACTCCTCTTTTTTCAGAATACGGAGAAGGGTGATTTGCAGGTATGTATCCATGGACAGCGAAATCGATCCCTCAATCAGGAGAAACTCCTTGTTGTTTTCTTTTCTGGTGGCGTGGAGCTTAATGGGAGTGTCAGAATAAAAGCACATACGGAGATTGGGCTGGTAGTAGTCCTCCACACGTATTTTCTGGTTAATGCTGTCATAATATGCGATCTTCCCAAAAAAGAGAAATTGGTTATTATCGGAAAGAACATTACACCTGCTATCCATGATTTCGCTGATTATCGCGTCATTGCTGATCAAGGGTAGAATCCTCCTATTATATAACAATCCACACCATGGGGTGAGGAGGGGACACAGAATTGCACGGCCTATCGAAGCTGAATGTCCGCTTATATGTCTGAATGTATTATAGCATGCGCTGTTGGAGCAGCACAAGGAAGATAGGGTGGATATTGGGGGAAATTTGCAGAAATTCTCCGTGGATGGAGAGAAGAGCGTGATTTGTCCGCGGTTGGTTCCTTGCCCATGATTTTCTGCACAGCGTATAAACTTGATCGATCAGGACGTAACGAGCCACCGCAAATGATAATTCTTTCTTAACTGTTGTCAAAGGCCCTGGCTATTCTCTGTAAGTTCCGGTATTGTGTGTCGCTGACTGGAGCCCGCAGGCTCCGTATATGCGAGCAAGCGAGCGAAGCGCGGCTCTTAGCGAGTCACAATAGGAGGAGAGGCACATGAAGGGCTATATGTAGGCACTGCACCAGCGATTCTTCCAAAAGCCGGAGTGTGAAGAGGCCCGGGCACAGGTCGAGGAACTCCGTCAGCAACTGCGGGAGCGTCTCACAAAATCGGAGCGGCAGAAGCTGAAAGTCCTGCGGGGAGCCTGCCATTCTCCGGCATAGCCTAGAACCATCGCTTCAGACAAATCCTTCGGGGACTGGCTGGACCACTGGTATTCATCTGCGGCATACCTTCGTGACCACGGCGCTGGAGTACGGCATGGACGTGAAGACCCTCTCGGCGATGGTGGGGAACCGGTTCTCCAGCACCACCCTGAACGTCTACCCCCACGTGACGAAAGCCATGGAGCGGCAGGCGGGGGTCAAAATCGACCAAGGAATCGGAAAGCAGAGTTCCCAAAATGTCTACGGCCGCGCCCTGGAAGAGTGCGAGGAAAAGCTGAAGGTACTGATTGAAACCATGAAAGCGGAGTTCAGGCGGAGCGGAGTCAGCTCCGGGAAGCAGGGAACCGGCCATGAAAGCGAAAAAAAACTCCCACAGATGCGGGAGTTTTCCTGTTTGGGGTATTTCTGTGGTCAACAAAAAACAGAGAAAAATCAGAACACTGCAAAGGTGCGAAAAAGTTGCGAAAGGTAAAGAAAAGAACCTGATTTCAAATGAAATCAGGAACTTTTTGGTGGAGACTACTGGACTCGAACCAGTGACCTCCTGCGTGTGAAGATCCGTCTGGACGTCAAAGCCCTGCTATTGGGCGCTTTTCGGTACTTTTTGCTCCACTTTTTCAGAAAAAGCAAGAGGTCATTGTCCGCTGTGTCCACCCGCTGATATCCGCATATTGGTCAGCGTATTGGTCAAAGCCCCGGCTCCGCTCATTGAGCGGAGCCGGGGACTCTTTCCGCAAGTGGCGGCCTTG
>FR890841.1:0-7674 GCA_000436875.1 Oscillibacter sp. CAG:155
CCCAGACGGGGAGCGGCACTTTTGCAGTCAAAGACCGTTCAGGCGCGGAAGGACAGATGGAACCGGGCACCAGGGTCACCGGCAAAGACCACCAGGCCGCCAGTGGGGAGAATGGCGGAGGTGTCCCCCCACAGCACGGAGGAGGCAACCACCTGGCCCTGTGCGTCATAGACCCAGAAGCCGCCGGTGCCTGCTGCGTGTACGGTCATGGTTTTCCCGGCGGCGGAACCCACGTGGTACCAGCGGGCATAGCCGTTATCCTGGATGGTGGAATAGGACCAGCCTGCCCCGGTGAAGAGAACAGGTGCTGCTGCGGCGTCCATGTAAAGACTGTTGTTGGCGGTGAAATAGGTGACGCCGTTTTCCTGGTAGAACCGCAGGTCCTGGCCATCCCGACCGCCTACGCCGGGTAGCTGGGGAACGTACAGGGCACTTTGCGCGTCCGCAATCCGGGCAGCCCCCAGGTATCCGGGGATCAGCTCCGGGGCTTCTCCGGTATCGGCATTGCCCATGGACAGATACACCTGGGAGGTATATTTTTCTGTCAGGGGCAGAACGTTCATGGCCTGCACCTTGTCCCAGGCGGCCTGGACTTCAGCGGAGACGGCGTTGTCCGGCAGCTTGACCGCCGCATAGTTGGATACCGGCAGTGTTCCCAGTCCCGGCAACGTACTGAAGGCCTTTTGATAGAGATACGTCTCTCCGTTTTTCTCCTGGACAAAGGAGAGAAGCAGCGTGCCGCTAGGATCGCGGAAGGTGCCGTCGCTATAATAGATAAAAATCTGATCGGGAATGGAGGGATAATTGAGGCAGTGCAGCGTCAGATGCCCGTCGGCGCTGACCGTGCCCCGGTATTGAACGGAGGTGGCGCCGTCCCAGCCGCTGTAGGCCGTGAGTGCCGCCGGCATGGCGGCGGGAGAGGCGGCAGGCAGGGTGGGGACGGTCTCGTCCACAGAGACACCCTCCGCTCCCAGTGCGTCGATCAGCAGCCGGGTAGCGGTCAGTTCATTGTAAGTAGAGGTGCCACCGGAGGAGACGACGGCTGCGGCCATGTCGTATTCGGGAATCACAATCAGTCCTGCATGGTAATACAGTGTGTCGCCGCCTTTTACCAGGGTCTGGATACCGCTCTGGGAGAAGGGGAACCACTCCACTGCGTCCCAGCCCAGGCCGAAGGAGAGCGCGTCCAGCGTGTCCTCCGGCCAGATTCCGCGGCTGTACTCGGGGTAGGCCATGGCGTCCAGCGAGGACTGGCTGAGAAGGGTGGTGTCCGTCAGAGCTCCGCCGAAGGCGACCAGATCGGAGGCGGAGGCGTACATCCCGCCGGCACCCACGGCGTTCAGGCAGTCCCGGGGCAAAGCCCGGGTATCGGTGCCCTGATAGATACGGGCCAGACGGTCCGTATCAAAATCGCTGGCCGGTGCAAAGGTGCTTTCCAGGTCCGCCGGCTCCAGAATGTAACGATCCACATAGTCCATGAAGTCCATTCCGCTGACAGATTCCACCACCAGCTCTGCCAGGGTGAAGCCGTCGTTGCAGTAGACGCTGTATGCGCCGGGGTCTGCCTTGAGCCGCTGGGTGGAAAGCCGCTCCAGCAGCTGGTCCGTGGCAGAGGGGTCGGAGTCATCAAAGAGCAGGGCGCTGTCAAAAGTGGAGCCCATCAGCCCGGAGGAGTGGTTGAGCAGCATCCGCACGGTGATGTCCCTGTACCGGGGATCGGCCATTTTGAAATCCTTCAGATATCGGGTCACCGGTGCGTCCAGGGACAGCTTCCCATCCTCTGCCAGCTGCATCACTGCCACTGTGGTGTAAATCTTGCTGACAGAGCCGATTCCGTACAGATCAGAGTCCATCAGAACGCGGTTTTCCGTCTTGGAGAACGTGCCGGTATGGCCGGTGAGCACAATCTCTCCGTCCTGCCACAGGGCGTACTGGACACTGACGGCACCTCCCAAAGTGGAGGCAGCCTGTGCCGCAGTCTGGGCGGATAGCGTTTGGCTGTCGGAGACGGCCAGCGCGGGCACGGCCAGACTCAGCGAGAGGATCAGGGTCAAAGCCAGTGCGCTGAGGCGCTTGTAAAGTTTCATAGAAACCTTCCTTTCCGGGCGGGAGCCCTTTTTGCTGTGGAGAGAGTACACCTTCCAGAAGGGGAAATGTCAAGCAAGGATTTGCTGCTGGGAAACCTTCCCTTAGATCGAAGGTTGTCCGGTTAAAAGCCCCAGCATCGGCTCAAAGTCCACGCCTTCCCGGAGAGGCAGATTTTGCGCGACAGTATGCACGGCGCAGGCGCGGACAAATTCTGCCGCCTGTGCGGCTGCTGCAAACAGCGTTTCGCCCTGAACCAGTGCACCGGTGAGGACGCTGGCAAAAATGTCGCCGGTTCCCAGCAGCGGATGGGCAATAAAGTCCACTTGAACGGCCTGGGTACAGCCGCTTTTGGCGTCAAAACACATGGCACCGGTTTTTCCCGGAGACAGGGAGACACCGGTGAGAACCACGGAGCGCCGGCCGTTCAATCCCAGTTCCTCAGCCAGTTTCCGCAGGCCAGCTTCCTCCTGTGGAAGCTGGTCATATGAGCAGCCCAGCAAAAAAGCGGCTTCTGTCAGATTGGGGGTGATAACATCTGCCAGTTCTGCCAGATGTGCCATGCCGTTGCATAGAGCAGGGGTATAGGTCTGATAAGCCTTTCCGTCATCGCCCATGACCGGATCGATCACCACCAGGGTATCTTCCCGGCAAAAGGTGCGGATAAAGTCGGAGACAATGCAAAGCTGCCGCTCGCTTGCCAGAAAGCCGCTGTAGACGGCGTTGAAATGCAGATTCAGACTTTTCCAGTGCGCGGCAACTTTCGGCATTTCCTCCGTCATATCCAAAAAGGTGAACCCGGTAAAACCGCCGGTGTGCGTGGAGAGAAAAGCAGTCGGAAGGGGGCAGCACTGCACGCCCATGGCGGACAAAACGGGGATGGCCACCGTCAAGGAACAGCGGCCGAAGCCGGACATGTCGTGGATCGCGGCAACGCGTGGTGTGGTCATGGGATGAGCCTCTTTTCAAAAGTTTCAAGTGTAGGTTCATTCTATCGCACATTTCGCTATTGTTCAAGGGCGGAGAGTGTGGTATACTAAACAGGATTTCGCGGTGCTGCCTGCGGAATTTTACCTGTCTGTACCCGGAGTAGAACGGGCAGACATGCGGGACTTAGGTGCTGTCACCTCAGTGAAAGGTGGACCGTTGTGGATATATCTATAGAAAAGATAGGAATAGGCCTTCAGAAGTATTGTTCTATTATGTCTTGCCTATGTCAAACGGATGTATCTAAAGATCGAGAATTTCAGCGCTTATTTAATGGATATTATAGAATGCGCCAACGCTCCGAAAACTTTTATCGTTGCTTCTATCGCTATTTGGAGGAGCATAAGTTTGACACTGCACTTACATATGAGCAAGTTCTGACTTATTTGTTTCAAGAAACAGGCTGTATTCACGCCTCCTTTTCCAGCAAGCTGCTGGCAACGGTCCGCCCAGAGATGCCGGTATGGGACAAGTATGTGCTTTCCAACCTGGGCTTGAAAGCTCCGTACTATTCTTGCAAATCTCGTTTTCAGAAAGTCCTTGACACTTATCAAAAAATCTACGACTGGTATCAGACCCCGGAGGCCCAATCCAAGGTTGCGGTATTTGATGCTAATTTCCCTAATGTAGATATTACAGATGTGAAGAAGATTGATTTTGTTCTATGGCAAACAAGGTGATTTTTTGTTTGTATAAATGGTAAGTAAGAGTCCTACCTTAGGTGCCATCTGCGAGGGGAAATAGAGTAAAAATTGAATATGCGCCTGTGATGGAATTGGTAGACATGCGAGATTTAGGTTCTCGTGCAGTGATGCGTGTGGGTTCGAGTCCCTTCAGGCGCACCAAACCAATATAATCCGAATTTGTTTCCGATAGGAAATGAGTTCGGATTATTTGTTTTATCATGATAAAATCAGGTGCGGAGAAATTCCTGAGATCTTCGGAAAACCGTTCTTTGGACGATGATGGGCTGGAAGAAGGACACGTGGCAGCTTGGGGCCGATTATCTCCAGCCTTTCCTGCAAGAATATATCCAGGAAATCCATGGTCAGGGGGGAAGAATCAATTTGTGAGATCTGCAGTTACGAAAAATCAGATAGCGAAAAGACAGATAGAACGGTACAAAATTGATGTGGTGCATCTATTCTGTACCATATCAGAGGTTGTACAAGTTTTGGGACGAGCTCAGGTGATGCTGGATAAGTTTTTTGATAGGTGTGTGCTGAAGCGCCTTGCTGTCTGTCATTAACAGGCAACGGGACATTTCAAATGTATGAAAATAAATTATGCGTGTTATATCCCTTACTTTTTGAAAGGCACTTCAAATGAATTATCTTTCTCATTTGCGGATTTTGAATATAGGAGGTCAAAATGACAATTATTTGCCGTTTCAACTAAACTGCGTGCGGTTTCTGATAGATTGCCTTCTTTCCAAATTAAGCAAATTTTAAGAGTTACACGGGGCTTTTTCAGAACATGATATGATACCGCATTAGAGAATATATTTCGATATCCGTCCGGAACAAGTGCTATCCCCAAACCGGACGCGACCAGACCAAGTACGGCAATATCTGATTCTGCTTCTTGTACAATATTAGGAACGAAACCTGACAAACGACACACAGCGTTAAATGCCTCAAAAGATTTTCTGCGGGCCTCTCGTGAATATGTAATGAAAGGTTGATCTTTCAGCTCTGAAAGACTGTGAATTCTATGTTTAGATAGGTCCCAACCTTTGGGGATCGCAGCAACAGAGTCCTCCTCAAATATTGTTTTGCAGCACAATCCATCAAAATCCTCCCAGTATAACGCAATAAAGCCAACATCTGCTTCGTCATTAATGATGGCAGTTTCCAACTCAGGAGAGTTCCGTTCAGTAAGTATAATATCGATATCAGGATGTTCCTTTTTAAATTGTTGGATAATATGTGGAATGACCATATTGATGGTCATACTGTTGTACACGATCCTAATTTTGGCGTTTTTCCCTTCTGCAATCATTCGGCCCTGCTCTACACCTTGCTCCAAAGAGCGAAATGCATCCGTCAGTTTACTTAAAAGGGCACTGCCGGCAGGCGTGATACGGACAGATCTTGTCGTACGTTCAAAGAGTTTATAGCCCAGTTCTTCCTCCAGCTTCTTGATTTGGAAGCTAAGGGGCTGCTCTGCAATATGCAGTTTTTCTGCTGCTTTGCCATAATGCAGCGTTTCGCAGACCGCAGCAAAATATTTTAGCTGGCGCAGTTCCATAAATTACATCTCCCACGATTATGAATTGTTTTAATGTTAATGAAAGCTAATTATGTGCTTAACTTTTATAATTAACACTATATAATAAAAATGCCGAAAGGTAAATCAATTTTTTGGGGAGGTATTTTTATGCCAAAATTAGGTGATGTATATGCCCGCGGTGATTTTTTTCAGCAGCTTGCAGGTGCTCATAAGCCGAGCGTAGATGATATGCTGTCAGATAGAGGCTATTTTGGCCTGAAACTGAGCATTATTCCCCTATATGGTAATATCCGTACCGAGGACGGTGAAATGTACGAACTTCTCCGCAATCCCGGCGGAAATTCCATTTACAGCGGGCTCGTCATTCAGGATACGACGGTTGATGGAAAAAATCTGATGTTCAATGCCGAGCTGACAAAGGACTGTGCCAGTTCAGTGGGTTCGACGGGTGTCCGCGAAGGTGATGAAGCAGTTTGGCGCTCGGCACCTGAAGCATCTGGCAAGCCTTTTGAAATTCGCGTAAGTGAAGATCACATAAAGTGGACAGAAGATGGCCTTTTCTCCTTGGAGGGTCCGATGATCAAGCCCGGACTGCACTGGTACCTGCCTGCAAGAGACGATGGCACCTACTATGTGTCGCATATGTTTGAGCTGTCGGGCGAGTTCCAGGGAAAGAAAGCACGCGGTTTTGTGGCATTTGATCAGGTCTATATGGCGGAAGGTGGCTGCCTGTATCAAGATCGTGATGTTATGATGCAGAACTATGGCCATATTTTGTGGTATACTTGGGCTACGAAATACAAGGATGGCTCAGTTGACGCCGGACATTTTATCCTCGGTCATGATCGACTTGGTTTTGCGGTAGTCACAAATGGCAGTTCTGTAATTGCAACACAGAATATCGAAGGTGTGGTAACTCCGGACCCGGATAACAAACCGTTTGCTAAGTATATCAAGCTGCAGATCGATGGAGAAGAATGGGAATTTACGCCGGATCCCAGAGGTAAAATGCCGGCAATGCTGCAAAAATATCCGCCCACGCCTCAGCAGGAAGGTATGTGGAAGCGTGTAGGCGATACCCGCGAAGTTGATTCGTATTGGGCATGGGGTGAGACGGAAACGAAAAACGGCTGCACTCGCCAAAGCAAACTGCCGACGCGTCGGTAACTGTGATTTGCAAACAAAGTTTTAAACACATGGAAAAGGGACGGCTGTAACTGATGTACAGCCGTCCTTTTTTCAGGTCGGGCCTGCTGCGCCGGACTGTACAGAAAATACCTTCAGGCTGTATTTTATTAAAAAATTCTGCTTCTGGTTGACAAACCGGAACAAGATGCATATACTGTAAACATCAAAATATTTTGATGTGAAGCGAGGGGATGAATACGACTTACCAAGAAAGTGCCAAGGTGTTTAAGGCGCTGTGCGATCCGAAGCGCCTGGCCATTTTGGAGCAGCTGCGCAGCGGAGAAAAGTGCGCCTGCGTATTGCAGGAGCCGATGGAGCTGACACAATCCGGTCTTTCGTACCACATGAAAATCCTGTGTGATTCTGGCCTTGTGGTCAGTCGGCAGGAGGGAAAGTGGACGCATTACCGCCTGAGTAAAAGCGGTCAGGAACGTGCAGTCAAGCTGTTGCTGGAGCTTACGACTCCCAACGCGGAGCAGAAGGACGGGACGTGCTGCGGTTTGTAAACGCCATCAAAAACAGATGGCGTTTCTCTTCCTCTAATACATCAAAAAATTTTGATATAAACCATAGGACAGAAAGCGGGGTTTTTATGGAGGGATGGCAATTCCTGCAGGATCAGATCCTGGGAATGAAGTGGCTCAATGCGATGATCGGGAATGTGCTTTGTGCGCTGGGATTGGACACGAATGGCCGAATTGGCGGGAGTATCCAGTTTTTCCTCTATGATGTGATCAAGATTACGCTACTGCTTTGCATTTTGATCTTCATCATTTCCTACATTCAAAGCTATTTCCCGCCGGAGCGAAGCCGCAGAATTCTGGGGCGGTTTCACGGGATCGGAGCAAACATCATCGCTGCACTTTTGGGGACGGTGACACCGTTTTGTTCCTGCTCCTCAATCCCATTGTTCATCGGCTTTACCAGTGCGGGACTGCCTTTGGGGGTGACATTTTCGTTTCTCATCTCCTCACCGATGGTGGATTTGGGGAGTCTTGTGCTGCTGATGAGCATTTTTGGCGCCAGAGTTGCCGTGATTTATGTTGTGCTGGGGCTTGTGATTGCGGTGATCGGCGGTACGATCATTGAAAAACTGCACATGGAACAGGAAGTGGAGGGATTCATCCGGTCAGCGGAGCGTGTGGATCTGGAGATACCGGAACAGACCTGCCGGGAACGGGC
>FR890841.1:7779-17736 GCA_000436875.1 Oscillibacter sp. CAG:155
GGCGATCATCCACAACTGGATCCCGGAAAGCTGGGTCGAGACGGTGCTGGGGGGTGACAATCCCTTTGGCGTGGTGCTGGCAACGGTAGTAGGAATTCCCATGTATGCGGATATTTTTGGAACGATCCCTGTGGCAGAGGCCCTGCTTGCAAAGGGGGCGCTGCTTGGGACGGTGCTGGCATTTATGATGGCAGTCACCACATTGTCCCTGCCGTCTCTGGTGATGCTGCGCAAAGCGGTCAAACCGCGGCTGCTGGCGCTATTTGTTGCAATCTGTGCGATTGGGATTATCACAGTGGGGTATCTCTTTAATGTACTCCCTATTTTTTAAATTCAGGAGGGATTGAAACTATGTGGCTGTTTGGAAAAAAGAAAGAAACGTGCAAGACTTGCGGGTGTGGGAATCCCTGCGGGGACAAACCTGCGGAACAGACCGGAACGGGAGCATCCGTGCGTATTCAGGTGCTGGGTTCCGGCTGTGCGAAATGCAATGCGCTGGAAGAAGCCGTTCGTGAGGCGCTGGCAGAGTTGAAGATTGATGCCGAAATCCAGCATGTGACGGACTTCACACAGATTGCCGCCTATGGTGTGATGACTACGCCGGCACTAGCGGTGGAGGGAAAAGTGGTTTCCTGCGGAAAGGTTTTGAAAAAGGAAGAGGTGGAGCAGCTGCTTCAGGATGCCCGGAGGTAAAAAAGGAATGCAGGAAAACCCAAAGTGGCCTTCATCTGTGTTCACAATTCCTTCCGCAGCCAAATTGCAGAGGCGTTGGGAAAACATCTGGCCGAAGAGGTATTTGAGAGCCATTCTGCCGGAACGGAAATTGGACCGGAGACAATCCCGATGACGCTGATGCAACTGCGTCCCAGCTGGGCATCCGGGAACAGCCCCATCTGATGGCACTGTCCCGGAAGATGATGACTGCTATTCGCCTGAATCTCAGCTTTTCCATGGGATTGCATTTCCTGGCCATCGTGCTGACCATTACCGACGTGCTCGATCCGGTCAGCGGTGTGCTGGGCCACAATGCAGGGGCGGCGCTGATGATCCTCAACTCCACTTTGCTGCTGCGGTGGAAAAAAGACGGAGCGTTCTTAAATGAAAAAATACCCCGCGGCTTAGCCGCGGGGTATTTTTATGGCACCTCTTAAAGATCGAGATCCTCTGCCGGGTATACCTGGGCGGAGGAGGCGGCACTGCTGCCGGGAAGCAGGAATCCGATGGCACCCAGTACCAGCGAGGGAACCAGCCATCCGAAGCCCAGAGAGGACAACGGCAGATAGTCCAAAAAGCTCAGAGGCACGCCGAAGGTGTTGTTGAGTACGCTCAAAACGCTGAACAGCAGTGCCCCCAGCGTGGCCAGCCGATAGACCCAGTCGCTGCGGATGCGGTTGCTGAAAAATGCCAGCAGAATCAGTACCAGCGTGGGAGGATAGACGATATCCAGGATGGGGGAGGCGATGGAAATGATCTGGTCCAGGCCAAAGTTGGACACCACGGCGCTGAACACGCAGAAGACAACCACCAGGGCCTGATAGGAGATCTTCCCGCCGGAGAGGGAGGAGAAGAAGTCGGCGGCGGAACTGACCAGTGCCACCGCGGTGGTGATGCATGCCAGCGCCACCACAATGGCAAAGAGAATAATGCCGCCCTGGCCCATCAGGTTGCGGACAATGGCGATCACCAGGAATGTCCGGTTGACGGTCAGATCAAAAAAGCGCGCGGTGGTAGCGCCCAGATAGGTCAGACCCATGTACACGACCAGCAGGGCAAGACCTGCCACGACGCCGGCTCCGGCTACCACCCGAGCCTGGTCTCCAGGCTCCGTGTGCCCTTTATCCCGGGCACTTTTCAAAATGATGATGCCGAATACCATGGCGGCCAGGACATCCATGGTCTGATATCCGGCTTCAATGCCGGTCTGCGGGACATTGTCCACCAGTGTGGTGGTGGAGATGGGACCAATGGGGTTCACAATCCCCATAACGATCAGAATCAGCAGGCCGATCAGCAGGCCGGGAGTGAGGATTTTTCCCACAATGTCTACCACGGCGGACTGCCGGATACAAAGCAGCAGGATCAACGCGAAAAACAGCGCGGAGAACAGCACGGGACTCACGCCCGCAATCAGCGGGCAGACAGACATTTCATAGGTGCTGGCTGCGGTTCGCGGGATGGCCAGCATGGGGCCGATACAAAGCACGATGGCACACATCAGCAGTGTGGAGGGAATCCGCCCGATCCGGCGTGTAACGCCCTCAGAGCCGCCGCAGTGGAGAATGGCAAACAGGGCCGCCAGCGCAAGGCCGATATCAGCGATATAGTAGCAGATAAAACCCAGCACCCATTGGGCACCGGACTCCAGACCGAGATAGGGGGGAAAGATCACGTTGCCGGCGCCGAAAAACATGGAAAACAGGGCAAATCCGATGACAAATATATCGCTTTTTCGCGTGTGCTTCATGAAACGCCTCCTTGTAGTGTGCCAGCTGAAGACCGCCTTGGAAAGAAAGACGGATAGACAGCTGCGCTGCTTTTCATACATGGTTTGAATTATGCAAAATGATTGTAAATCATTTAAAAACAAAAGTCAATATTGTACAAAATGGATAATCGCATGAAAAATAGGTGCGTTGTCTGCAGAAAAAAGAAAACAGGTGGGAACTTTTTGCGGAAATGCTGCGTCTGAACCGACAACAATCACGAGTGAAATTGTCCGTATTTCAAGGAAAAATAAGGAGAGATAAGAGATGAACTGGAAAAAGCGCGGTCTTGTCCTGATGTTGGCCCTGTCCCTGGTACTGTGCCTGGCGGCCTGCGGAAACGAGACATCCGACGATGCCAAAGAACCCGAAGAAAATGTTCAGGAGGAGACCCAGCAGGGCGGTGAGCAGTCCACCGCCCACGGCGGCGAGGCGGACGAGATCCTGATGGAGACGGAAGATGGGCAGCAGACAGATCCCCAGGATGTGGAGAATCTGCCTGCCCAGGAAGGAGAACTGGGAACGCTGGGGACCCGCCCCGCTGACCAGACGGAAAAGCCCGCCGCCAGTACGGTGCAAAAGCCTACCGGCAGCACAGCGCAAAAGCCCTCCAAGCCTTCGGCCTCCAAGCCTACGGCACCTGAGAACCAGAAGCCGGTGCAGAAGCCGGCGGAGGAGAGCAGCAAGGACGTGGATCTGACGGCCTTCTATGAGTCTTTGCCCGGCAGTGTGGAAAACTGGCCGTCCATGATGGCGATGAGCCAGGAATCTGTGGACGCGTTTTACCCCGGCCTTTCCGACATTTCCACTAAGCAGTGCAGCGTTTACATGGCCATGATCTCCGCCAACGTGGGCGAAATCGCGCTGGTGCAGGTGGAAAACGCCGGTGATGTGCAGAAGGTAAAAGACATTTTCCAGGCCCGGATCGATTATCAGGTGGGCGATGAAACCAACCCCGGCGGCGCCTGGTATCCTGCGACGATCGAGGGATGGAAGAACGATTCCCGGATCGTCTCCAACGGTAATTATGTGATGCTGATCGCCGTGGAAGGGGCGGACAGCGTTGTGGATAGCTTCAACGCGCTGTTTGCCTGATGTGGAATCAAAGAAATCAAAAAGAGGCCGGCGGACTGCCGGCCTCTTTCTTTTTTTGGTTTCTGCACCAGGAACTCCCGGAAAAAGGGCGGTGCCCGGAAAATCAGATCTTGACGAGTTCGTACTCCCGGGTGCCCAGCCCAAGCTTCTCTGCATGCTCCAGGCATACCTGCCACTCGGTATCGGGGTGGACGGCGTGGAAAACATCCTGGTCGCTGCAGTTGCAGCCCTCGTCATAGACGGCGGAGTTGCGGAACGGCGTCTGGGCCAGCACCGCATCGGCACAGGCCTGATCCAGCGCCACGGGGTCGAAGGAGGCAAACATGCCCACGTTGGGGACGATGGGCGCATCGTTTTCGGCGTGGCAGTCGCAGTTGGGGGAGACGTCCAGCACCAAAGATACATGGAAGCAGGGACGCCCGTCCACCACGGCCTTGGTATACTCGGCAATCTTCTTGTTGAGGATGGCAGGTGCCTCATCGTCCCGGGAAGCGATGGCGTCCTTGGGGCAGATGGCCAGGCACCGGGCGCAGCCCACACACTTGTCGGTGTTGATGGTGGCCTTACCGTCGGGACCAAACTCCGGTGCGTCGTGGGCGCAGATCTTGGCGCAGGCGTGGCAGCCAATGCACTTCTTCTGATTGACGAAGGGCTTTCCGGAGTTGTGCTGCTCCATCTTGCCGGCCCGGGAGCCGCAGCCCATGCCGATGTTTTTCAGCGTACCGCCCATACCCGCCTGCTCATGGCCCTTGAAGTGGGTCAGGGAAACAAAAACATCCGCGTCCATCACAGCCCGGCCGATTTTGGCCTTCTTCACATATTCGCCGCCTTCCACAGGGACCTCCACCTCATCGTTGCCCTTCAGTCCGTCGGCAATGATGACGTGGCAGCCGGTGGAATAGGGGGTGAAGCCGTTGACATAGGCGGATTCCAGGTGATCCAGAGCGTTTTTCCGACCGCCCACATACAGCGTGTTGCAGTCCGTCAGGAAGGGCTTGCCGCCCTGGCTCTTCACCAGATCTACCACCACCTTGGCCCAGTTGGGACGCAGATAGGCCAGGTTCCCCGGCTCACCAAAGTGCATCTTGATGGCGACGAACTTACCATCCATGTCGATGTCGCCGAAACCGGCGGTCATCATCAGACGGGCCAGCTTCTGGGGAAGATTCTCCCGCCAGCTGGGACAGCGGAAATCCGCGAAATACACCTTTGCTTTTTCTGCCATGTTCCAAACTCCTTTTCCCTCGTTTTTCCCGAATGTTGTTGCTGCGTGCAAACGGGGGAGACGGCCATCTCCCCCGCTTTTTCCTGTTTCAGTCCAGATCCACGCTGATGTTGTCGGTCCCGTGAGCGTCGAACTCGGAGAGATAGGCGTCGATGCGCTCCATCAGCTCACTGTAATTCTCGCGGGTCAGCGGCTCTCCGTCCATATCCCGCAGGGCCAGTTCCTCCGCCAGAATCTCATAAAACACCACGTCCTCGTAGTGCTCGATGGCCTCGTGGATACCGCCGTCGGCGAAGGCCCGGGAGGGGATCAGCTCTCCCTGATACAGCTCCACCAGCTTGCTCATGCGATGGTGCAGGCAGTGGGAGAAAATCAGGCTTTCCACCTGGTCGTATTCCCGGATGCGGTCATCCTCACGGGTGGAATTGATCACCCAGTTTCCTATGTACACCAGATCCAGCAGATACCGGAACTGCTGCTCGGTCAATTCGATCTTCATGGGCAAACACCTCCCAGCTTGCATGCTTATGAGGAGATTATAGCAGAGCACAGCATAAAATTCCACCTAAAAAAATGAACAAAAACACTAAAATCTGTCTTGCGGGAGTCTTACACCCATAGTATAATATATCATTCGGATGCCAGGGGTGACAGCGCGAAAAAAACGGCCCCTGGCCCCGCCTTCGGGGCGGGGAAAGGAGCGTTGCTGTTTTTATGGATATGCGGCCGATCGGGGTGTTCGACTCCGGCTTGGGCGGTTTGACGGCAGTCCACTCTCTCTGGCAGATTCTGCCGGAGGAAACTCTCATTTATTTCGGGGATACTGCCCGGGTGCCGTACGGCGGCCGGTCCCGGGAGACCATTTTGCAATACGCCCGGCAGGATGTGCGCTTTTTGCGGTCCTTTGACCTCAAGGCCATCCTCATCGCCTGCGGTACCGTCACCACCACATCGCTTCCCACGCTGCAGGCGGAAAACAACCTGCCCATCGTCGGCGTGGTGGAGCCTGCCTGCCGGCGGGCACTGGCGGTGACCAAAAATAAGCGGATCGGCATGATCGCCACCCAGGCCTCTGTCCGCTCCGGCGCCTACGAGGCCACTCTGCGGCAGATGGACCCGGAGGTGGAGGTGCTCTGCAAGGCCTGCCCGCTGCTGGTGCCTCTGGTGGAGAACGGCCGCATCCGGCGGGGAGACGTGGTCATCGAGACGGTGGTGCGGGAGTATCTGGAACCGCTGCGGGCCACCGGTATCGATACGCTGATTCTGGGCTGTACCCATTACCCGCTGCTGACGGATATCATCGCCGATGTCATGGGGCCGGGGGTCACGCTGGTCTCCTCCGGTGAGGAGTCTGCCTTTGAACTCAAGCGGATGCTCAAGGCCAGCGGATTGCGGGCGGACGAGAATCACCGGGGCGAGACGGAGTTTTACGTCAGCGACCGGGCGGAGGATTTTGAGCGCACGGCCTCTTTGTTCCTGCAGGAGGATCTGCGCCACACGGCACGGAGGATCGACATTGACCAGTATTGAAACAGCCCGGGAAAAACTGCCGGTGCTGCTCTCCATCCGGGGCGAGCAGTATTTTGACGACGTGGACCCGGATGCCACGGAGCTGATGACCGAGGGAACGCTGGAAGTGACGGAGAATGGCCTGCGGCTGGTCTATCAGGAAAGCGCCCTGACCGGAATGGAGGGGACCACCACCGTTTTTGAGGTCAGCGGTCCCCGGGTGACGCTGACCAGGCAGGGCGGTGTGAATTCCCAGATGATTTTTGAGGAGGGACGCCAGCATACGTCCCTGTACGAGACCCCGTTCGGCGAGCTGACGGTGGATATCCAGACCAGCCTTCTGCGGCACAACCTCAGCGAGCGGGGTGGTGTGATGGAGATCAAATACTCCATTGCTGTGGAGCACACCGTCACGGGGAAAAACTGCTTTAAAATCCGGGTGAAGCGGAAATAATTCACCCGAAAATCCGGAACAGACAGCCGGAGCGTGCCGGCTTTGGAGGGGTCCGAAGCCGTCGGAGAATCACAACCACAAAAGAGAGGAATGGACGATATGATCAACATGGTGCAAAACGCGAAAGAGCAGGCGGCGGCGCTGGCCATGACTGCCTATCAGGCGGCGGTGGCGGATGGGACGCTGCCCCAGGCGGAGGTCAAGACCGCCCCGGTGGAGATCCCCAAGGACACTGCCAACGGCGATTTTACCACCACTTTTGCCTTGGCGGCCTCCAAGGCGCTGCGCAAGTCCCCCCGGGATATTGCCAAGGCGCTGCTGGATCACATGGAGCTGAAGGGTTCCTATTTTACCTCCGCTGAGATTGCGGGGCCCGGGTTCCTCAACTTCCGCCTCAACGACACCTGGTACGCCGGCGTAATGGACGCGGTGGAGACTGAGGGAGCGGACTACGGCACCTGCGACACCCACAAGGGACAGAAGATCATGGTGGAGTTTGTTTCCGCCAATCCCACCGGTCCCATGCACATGGGCAACGCCCGGGGCGGCGTGCTGGGCGACACTCTGGCCAGTGTCCTTACCGCCTGCGGTGCGGATGTGACCCGGGAGTTCTATGTCAACGATGCCGGCCATCAGATCGACAAGTTTGCCCACTCCATTGAGGCCCGCTACCTTCAGATCATCAAGGGGGAGGACGCGGTTCCCTTCCCGGAGGACGGCTATCAGGGAGGAGATATCCGGGACCTGGCCCAGGCCTATTATGACCAGCACGGCGAGGAGCTTTTAAACGTCCCCGAGGCGGAACGGCAGGCGAAGCTGGCTCAGTTCGGCCTCTCCGTGAACCTGCCCAAGATGAAGAGCGACCTGGCCCGCTACAAGATCCACTATGACAACTGGTTTTACGAGTCCACCCTCCATGAGAGCGGATATGTTGCCGAGACGGTGAATCTGCTGACGGAGAAGGGCTGGACCTACGAAAAGGACGGTGCACTGTGGCTCAAGACCGCCGACATCCTCCGGGAGCACTTCCGCAAGGCCGGCAAGAAGGAAGCGGACATCGAGAAGCTGGACCTCAAGGATGACGTGCTGCGCCGGGCCAATGGGTTCTATACCTACTTTGCCGCCGATATTGCCTACCACCGCAACAAGTTTGCCGTCCGGGGCTTCGACAAGGTCATCAACGTCTGGGGCGCCGACCACCACGGCCATGTGGCCCGCCTGAAGGGAGCACTGGACGCGCTGGGCCTCAATGGTTCCGAGCGGTTGGACATCGTGCTGATGCAGCTGGTGAAGCTCCTGCGGGACGGCGAGGTGGTGCGGATGTCCAAGCGCACCGGCAAGGCCATCTCCCTCTCCGACCTGCTGGACGAGGTCAGCGTGGATGCCGCCCGGTGGTACTTCAACGCCAAGCCCGACACCCAGATGGAGTTTGACCTGGGCCTTGCCGTCCGGGAGGACTCCGAGAACCCCATTTACTATGTGGAATATGCCCACGCCCGGATCTGCTCTCTGCTGCGGGCTCTGGCGGAGGAGGGTGTTTCCGTCCCTCAGGAGGCGGACGTGGACATGTCGCTGCTCTCCGGGGAGACGGAGCGGGCCCTCATCAAGCAGATCGCCCAGTTCTGTGAGGAGATCAAGCTGGCGGCCCGGGATTATGACCCCAGCCATATCAACCGCTATCTCCAGGAACTGGCGGGCTGCTTCCACCGCTTTTACACTGCCTGCCGTATCAAGGGTGAGGAACCCGCGGTGCAGGCGGCCAGGCTGAAGCTGGCGGACGAGACCCGTATCGTGCTGCGCAACGGCCTCAAGCTCATCGGAGTGGACGCTCCCGAGAAGATGTGATCCGTCTCCGGCGGTATGCCTGAACTGCTGAGAATGCCGCACCGGGGAACCGGTGCGGCGTTTCTTTTTCACCGGGGCAGGCAATGTGAATGAGAATGCCGCCTGCCGCAGCTGGTCCAACCCGGACGGCTGCCTGCGGAGTATTTTGTGAAGGAAACGGAGTGTTTGGAGGGAGTATGGGAGACATGGAAACCACAACCGCGCCCGACCGGTGGAGCAGGGCATTTCGGGCGGCTTTCCCGGCCACCATCCCGGTGATGACAGGATTCCTGTGCCTGGGCCTTGCCTACGGCGTGCTGATGCAGACCAAGGGATATGGACCGCTCTGGTCCACGCTCATGAGTGCCGTTGCCTTTGGCGGCAGCATGCAGTATGTGGCCATTACCCTGCTGACCACGGCGTTCGATCCGCTCCAGGCATTCTTGCTTTCGGTGATGGTTAATGCCCGACATATGTTTTACGGCCTGGCGCTGCTGGATAAATACAAGGGATTGGGCCGGGTACGGGGCTTTCTCATCTATGTGCTCTGTGATGAGACCTTCTCTCTGGTATCCACGGTGGAGCCGCCGGAGGGCGTGGAACGCCGAGATTTTTACCTGTGCATCTCCCTGTTGGACTATGGATACTGGGTCCTGGCCACGGCGCTGGGGGGGCTGCTGGGAAATTTCCTGACATTCGATACCACCGGCATGGATTTTGCACTGACGGCCCTCTTTGTGGTGCTGTTTCTGGAGCAGTGGAGCCGCCCGGAGAACCGGGCTTCCGGCGTGATTGGGATTGTCTGCGCTGCTGTGAGCCTCGCACTCATCGGGGCGGACAATATGGTCATTCCCGCCATGGTACTGATCCTGGTGGTGCTGCTGGCTGGGCGGAGACGGCTGGACCGGACAAAGAGAGAGGAGGAACCGGTATGAGGCTCTCACCTGCGGAGACGGTGGGCATCATTCTGGCGGTGGCTGCCGGGACCCAGCTGACCCGATGGCTGCCGTTCTGGCTGTTCCCGGAAAGCCGGAAGCCGCCGGCGGTGGTCACTTACCTGGGACGGGTGCTGCCGCCTGCCATGATGGGGCTTTTGGTGGTATACTGCCTCAAGGGAGTTGCTTGGCTGGAAGCGCCCCACGGCGCACCGGAGATGATCGCGGTGGCGGTGGTGACTGCCCTGCACTGCTGGAAGCGGAACGTGCTGCTCTCTATTGCCGGGGGGACTGTGGTGTACATGGTGCTGGTGCAGCAGGTATTTGCCTGACAGCCGCGCATAGTTTGGGAAAAAGTGCATAAACTGGAGCTGCGGACCCCTTGGCCCGCAGCTCTTTTTTTGCGGAAAGTCCAATGGTAATAAGTCAAGA
>FR890842.1 GCA_000436875.1 Oscillibacter sp. CAG:155
CCAGCAGGCTGGCCCGGCAGCCGGGCACCGGCGGCCGCTGGAAGCGGCGCAGGTCGATGCCGCTGGGCACCACGAACACCGGGGTCCGCACGCCGTAGCCCTGGAGCAGCGCCCGCACCTTGCCGGTGGGGGCGATCATACAGTCGGTGCGGGCCGCCACCCAGCGGGACAGCGCCGCCACCGCCCGCCGTCCCAGCCGGACGCTGGGGGAAAAATAATGGGTATAATCCTCATAAACCGTATGATAGGTGTGGATCAGAGGCACATTCAGCTCCTCGGCGATCCGCCGGGCCAGAAAGAACGTGGAAAATTCACACTGGGAGTGGACCACATCCGGGCCCCACTCCACCAGCTCCCGGACCCAGCGGCCCGCCAGGGCCGTCCGCAGCCGGACGCCGGGATACACCAGCCCCGCCGCCACAGACCCGATGCGGGTCACGCCGTCCTGTACGGAGGAGTGCAGATCCTGGGACAGCGTCAGCACCCGGACCTCGTGTCCCCGCAGCTCCAGCTCCCGCCGCAGATTCAAGACGGAGGTCACCACGCCGTTCACCGCCGGGCTGTACCAATCGGTTGTAATCAAAATCTTCATTCTGGAAACGCCTCGCTTCCTCATTCACCCATAAGACGATTTCGCCCCGGGCTTTTCTTCAAATCTCTTCCGGTCTTTCCAAATCCAGCATACTCCATACAAATCAGAGCTTTGCCGCAAACAGGTCAAATCTGCGTGAAGTCCGCCGTTGTTTTGCGATACGGCGGTCTCGGAAAACACTGCCTCAGGCTTCAACTGTATTAATTATCTAATACAATAACACAGTTTTTCAGTTTGTCAATCCCCTGCCGTTAAGATTTCGTTAACTGTATTAGCTGTACTAGTACGGTTAATATACATGACTTGGATGCCATCTGTCAACCCTTTTTTATCCAAAAAAAGAGCCCCGTGCATCTGCACGGAGCTCTTTTCTTGGACAGAGTTATATGAAACGCCCGAAATTACTTCACGAAGGCGTCCACGTCTGCCTTGGCCTTCTGATAGAACAGATAAGTATCGCAGGCGTAGCCGATGAACTTAACGCCCAGATCCCGCCACTTCATACCGCCTTCCACGGTGTCGGCGAAGCAGCCGATCTTCACGCCCTTGGCGTTGGCCTTGGCAATGATGCCCTTGATGCACTCCACCACCTCGGGGTGATCGATCTCACCCACGTGGCCCAGAGAGCTGGACAGGTCATAGGGGCCAACGAACACCACGTCGATGCCGGGGACATCCAGGATCTCGTCCAGGTTCTCCACAGCCTTCTTGCCCTCGGCCTGGAGGATCACCACGGTGTCCTGAGCCTTGGAGAAGTACTCGCTGCCGGGCACGGCGCCGAAGCCGGCGGACCGGACAAACCGGCAGGTGCCGCGGGTACCCACGGGAGAGAACTTAGCGGCGGAAACCGCTGCCCGGGCCTGCTCCGCCGTGTCGATCTGGGGGATCATCACGCCGCCGGCGCCCACGTCCAGGGCCTGGTCGATCCAAATGTCGCTGCCCCGGGGCACCCGGACCACCGGGCACACACCGGCCACGTTGGCGGCACGGATCAGATGGGGCAGGGTCTCAAAGGTCGTGGTGCCGTGTTCCATATCCAACAGGACAAAATCATATCCCGCATGACCGGCGGACTCCACAAACGCGGGGTCGGTGGCGATCATGAAGGGACCCAGCGCACCCTTGTCAGAGTCCATTGCGGCCTTGAATTTGGTCACGCTGTCCATGGTAGGCATTTCACACTTCATCGGAACCATCTCCTATTATACGAATTCAAACTTGTTCCGCAGGCCGGGCTGTTCGGATATCGGAACAGCATCCGCCTATCAGAACCGATCACATTCATGATACATACCCATTCCCTTGTTTGTCAACAGAAAAAACGCCAAAATTCAAAGGCCGGAGGCAGAACCGCCGGGCAGGCCGGCCCCCTTTCCCCGTCAGCGCTCCCTTCTTGCCAAACGGAGCGGGGTTTGCTATCATGGGGCATAGCGATTTTTTTGATCTTACAGGAAACGGAGCGTCAAACATGCCGCAGGAGCAACATCGCGCCACCAGCCGGGTTCTGGACCTTCTGGAGCTTTTCTCCGGCGCCGACGGCACCGGCTATACGCTGACGGAGCTGTCCCAGGCGCTGGACATCCCGAAAAGCAGCCTCTTTCCCATCCTCCACACTCTGGAGCAGCGCCGGTATGTCCTCTGGGACAAGCGCTCCGGCCAGTACTCCATCGGCGTGAGCGCCTATGTGCTGGGAGCCTCCTTCCCTGCCCAGCGGGGGCTGGTGGCTCTGCGCCATGTGATGCAGGAGGTGGTGGACCGCTGCCAGGAAACCTGTCAGCTGGGCGTGCTGGACCAGGGCAGCATCCTGTACCTGGAAAAGGTGGACTCCCCCCAGGCCATCCGCCTGATCTCCCGGGTGGGGGACCGACTGCCGGCCAACGCCACCGCCCTGGGCAAAGCCCTGCTCAGCGGCCTTTCTGACGACGAGGTCCAAACGCTCTGGACCGCCGGGCTGCCCCGGCTCACCAGCCACACCGTGACGGAACTTCCCCAGCTTTTGACTCAGCTGGCGCAGATCCGCCGCACCGGCATCGCCTTTGAACGGGAGGAGTGCGCCCAACAGCTGGCCTGCTGGGCGGTGCCGCTGCGGCGGCAGGGCCGGGTCTTTGCCGCTCTGAGTGTCTCCGTGCCGCTGTTCCGCTGCACGGAGGAAAAGGAGGCCTTGGTTTGCCGGTGCCTGCTGGAGGCCCGGGACGAGGCAGAGCAGCTGGCCGAATCCCGGGGCTTTTCCCTGCTGGAGTAGTCCGGTTTCAGTCTTGTCCATAATACAAAAACGCTTCGGGAGTTTCCCGAAGCGTTTTCGTTTTTTATCGTCTGCGGAAGGCGGAGAGCAGCAGCCCCAGCGCCCCGGCGAAAATGGAAAAGTCCGCCAGATTGAACACATACCGCTTCAGCCGCCCCGGTGCCCGGGGAAACTGCACATAGTCGTAGACCTTCCCGTACCGGACCCGCTCCCAGAGGTTGGCTCCTCCGCCGCCCAGCACCAGTGCGGTCCAAAGAGAGCGTCCCGCCCACAGCAGCACCGCTGCCAGGATTCCCACCGACACCGCTGCGAGGGCGCAGGCTTTCAGGGGGACGCCGAAGGCGCCGCCCCGGTTCCACAGTACCGTGAGCCGCACCCGGCCCCCCAGCAGCTCCCGGGGCGTCCGGCCGGCGCGGTCCAGCTTCCGCCGGAGCAGGGCGCACAGAGCCGCCACCGCCAGCGCGATTCCTACTGTTGCCAGCATTTTACTCCTCCTTCCGGGTCCGGGCCTTCTCCAGTGCGGACCGGACGGCCCCGGTTTTTCGGGGGCGGTTGTTTTCCGAGAGGATGGCAGCGATCTGCCCCTCTGCCTGTTCCACTTCCTCCCGGAAGGCAGAAGCAGACACCCGCAACGCCCCGTGGCCCAGGATGATGAGCTGCTCGGGGCCGTCAGAGGTAGCCACCCGGACCCGGTGCTCCCGGCCGATCTCATAAGTGGCCCGCTCAATGTAGGCGTCCGCCGTCTCTGCCTCCTTGGTGTAGACCACATGGATGTTGTGGTACTTCTCCACCGAGCCCTGGCCGCCCTTGACTTTGTAGGCGTCAAAAACCACGATGACTCGGCAGCGGCGATAGCCCTGGTAGTTGCTGAGGATGTCGCACAGGTTCTTCCGGGCAGCATCCAGGTTCTCCCGGGCCACGTTCTTCAGCTCGTCCCAGGCGTAGATGATGTTGTAGCCGTCCACCAGCAAATACTCCGGCCCGCTGATCTGGCGACGGATGGACCGCTTGTCCTCCGCCTGCTCCGCCGGCGGGCGGCGGGGCGGCCGGGGCGGCTGAAATGCCGGACGCTTGACGGCGCCGTAGGTCCGCTCGAAAATCGCCTGGAGTTCCTTGTCCTGCTGGAGCGTCCCGGCGTAGGCCGCTCCCCGTCGGGTGGGCGGGGCGGTCTCCTCCGGTGCCGGCGCCTCCCCCAGCCGGAGGCCGCTGGCCACATGTGCCCGGGCGGGCACCTGATCCCAGGGAACGATGTCCCCGGCTCCGTGGGAACAGAACACCGAGTCCGGCGGGTTCTCCGTGTCCCGCAGCGGATCGTAGCCGATGGCCTCCACCACCGCTTCCTGGTCGGCACAGGGGGCGTAACCCTTCAGCGAGCAGAACAGCCGTCCCTGGCCCCGGGTATAGGCAGCCACGTCCCGAGCATAGTCCCCCAGGGCCGCCACCGGCACGGAGCCGGTGAGCACCGCCTGGTCCCCCGCTGTCTCCGGCGGCTGGACCTCTCCATTCATCCGCTGCAGGTCACTGATGGCTCGGCCCACCTGGTCGGCGGGCACCTCCAGCCGAAAGTCGTACCAGGGTTCCAGCAAAACGTTCTGGGCCTGCATCAGTCCCTGCCGCACCGCCCGGTAGGTGGCCTGGCGGAAATCGCCGCCCTCGGTGTGCTTGACGTGGGCCCGGCCCGCCAGGAGGGTGATCTTCACGTCCGTCAGCGGGGAGCCGGTGAGCACACCGGGGTGGTTCCGCTCCTCCAGATGGGTCAGCACCAGCCGTTGCCAATGACCGTCCAGCTGGTCCTCCGGGCAGGCGGTGTCCACCACCACGCCGCTGCCCCGTTCTCCCGGTTCCAGCAGCAGATGGACCTCCGCATAGTGGCGCAGGGGCTCGAAGTGGCCGATGCCGATCACCGGCCCGGCGATGGTCTCCTTGTAGACGATGCTGCCGGTGCCGAAGGTCACCTCCATGCCGAACCGCTCCCGGATCAGCCGCTGCAAGATCTCCAGCTGCACCTGGCCCATCAGCTGGACATGGATCTCCCGCAGGGCCTCGTTCCAAACGATGTGGAGCTGAGGGTCTTCCTCCTCCAGCTGGCGCAGCTTCCCCAGGGCCGTGTGGGGATCGGTCCCCTCCGGCAGGCACAGCTGATAGGTCAACACCGGCTCCCGCACCGGGGCCGTCCAGCCGCTTTCGCCGCCCAGGCCTTCTCCCGGCACCGTCCGGCTCAGCCCCGTCACGGCGCACACCGTACCGGCGCAGGCCTCCTCCACCGGGACGAATTTGGCGCCGGAGTAGAGCCGCAGCTGGTCCGCCTTCTCCTCCCAGACCTGCTCCTCCCGCAGTCCGGGACAGCGGTTTGTCAGCACCGTCTTGACCCGCAGCGTGCCGCCGGTGACCTTCAGATAGGTCAGCCGGTTCCCCTGGCCGTCCCGGGCGATCTTGAACACCCGGGCGCCGAAGTCCGCCGGCCGTACCGGCACCGGGGCGTACCGGGCAAGCCCCGTCAG
>FR890843.1 GCA_000436875.1 Oscillibacter sp. CAG:155
GAGACCCCGGCATTTGACGAAAACTGATTGAATCCCTGAAACGAAAAGCCCCCGCAGCCTTCCGGCCGCGGGGGCTTTCACAGTATGAGCTGGCTGGATCGGGGAGGGAACTCTCAGGGAAGGGGAATCCGAAAGGATTGGGCGCCGTTTTCTGTATCCGTCACTGCGCCGGCTTCAAAGGTCAGCGTGATATTCCCCTCTTCGTCCTGCGAAAATGGGGTATTTTCATCAATGACCACATAATCCGTCAACGGGGTGTTGTCCGCAATGGGATAGAAGACCACGTCGGGCGTCTTGTCCATACGGTTTTCCATCTGCATGGTGATGGTATCTATTATATAGGTACGGTAGTTTTCTCCCAGGAGGGTTTCCAGGGTCTCCTTCTGGGGCTCCGGCACAGCGGGATCGTCAGAACCCAATTCGGATGGGGGAGCTGCAGCGCCGCATGCGCTCAGCAGGAACAGCAGGCAGACCAAGGCCAGCAGGGCAGAAGCTCTATGCAGCGTGTTCATGAGAAGGCCTCCTTTTCATGAAATTCTATAAAGCCAGACGGGGAAAACCCCTGAAAAGTTTGCGTTTTTACCTGAAAAACGGATGGAATACAAAAAATTGCACAACCCCTTGACGAATCATGGAATACATGCTAAAATTCATAACTGCGCGGATATTTTCTGCGAATTTTGCCATGCATTTCAGGAGGAATTTCCCGTGATCTCGGAACTTGCTTCCCAAGAGAAAGTAATCGGTGTGAAGCAGTCCCGCAAAGCGATCCGGGAGAGCCGGGCGGCGCGGGTGTATCTCGCCTGCGATGCCGATCCTGCCATTACAGAGCCGGTGGCTGAAAGCTGTCAGGCAGCGGGCATCCCGGTGGAGACCGACTACACCATGACCCAACTGGGTCAGGCCTGCCGGATCACTGTGGGAGCATCTGTAGTGGCCGTCCTGGAAAAATAACTTGGTTTTTTCGGAATAGCTTTCCAGCTTTCCGCAAAAAATATAGGCTGACCGCGTTTGGCGGCAGTCCAAAATATGAAAGAAAGGAGAAACTCAATGCCTACTTTTAACCAGCTGGTCCGGAAAGGAAGAGAACAGGCTTCCTACAAGTCCGCTTCTCCTGCCCTGCAGTTCGGTCTGAACACCCTGAAGACCAAGACCACCGATCTGCCTTCTCCTCAGAAGAGAGGCGTCTGCACCGCCGTGAGAACCGCTACCCCCAAGAAGCCGAACTCCGCTCTGCGTAAGATCGCCCGTGTGCGTCTGACCAATGGCTATGAGGTCACCGCCTATATCCCCGGCGTGGGCCACTCCCTGCAGGAGCACTCCGTGGTCATGATCCGCGGCGGCCGTGTCAAGGACCTCCCCGGCGTTCGGTACCACATCATCCGCGGCACTCTGGATACCCAGGGCGTCAACGGCCGGATGCAGAGCCGTTCCAAGTACGGTGCCAAGCGGCCCAAGCAGAAGTAAGATCTGCAACATTCTGAAAGCTTTGCCGAATAGGTTTTATATAAATGATACCTCTTTGGCAGGCATTCACGGAAGGCGGAAAGCCGCCTTTTGAGTACCTATGAGATCATAGAATTATTATGAAGGAGGGAAGCATAGTGCCCAGAAGAGGTAATGTTCCCAAGAGAGAGATCCTGCCGGATCCCGTCTACGGTTCCGTTCTGGTCATGCGGCTGGTCAACAGCGTCATGCTGGACGGCAAGAAGGGCGTTGCGCAGAAAGTGGTCTACGCTGCGTTCGATCAGATTAAGGAAAAGACTGAAAAGGACCCCATCGAGGTGTTCAACCAGGCTATGGAGAATATCATGCCCAGCCTGGAAGTGAAGGCCCGCCGTGTCGGCGGCGCCAACTAT
>FR890844.1 GCA_000436875.1 Oscillibacter sp. CAG:155
TTGCGGAGTGGAAGTTCTTCTTTGATGGTTTGGAGATACTGATTTGGGTCTGTGAACTCCTGAGCCGTACCATCTGCAAAGGTCACTCGCCCCACTATCTTGTCCTTTTGGGCCATTTCCTGCTGACGCTTATCATAGCAGTATAGGTAGCCCTGATAATCACCCGGAGTGGGGGTACAGCGGAGACAGTAGCGGTAGTGGTCTGTTTCGGCCACATATCCAAAGCTTCTGTTGTCCTCTGTGATGACCCCGCCGTTTTTGTGACAGTAGCTGCTCATGGATGCCAGATCTTTTAGCGGCCCGTTTGCTCGCAAGGTGTCAACGATAGCTTGGAGTTCTTCCTTGAATTCCAAAGTATTAAATCGATCCTTGTTGTGAGGCCACCAGGTATGCCAGAACTCCTTGCCACTAGAACCGAAGTCCATGCGGATGTGGCCGACAGTGCCCAGAACTTCATCCTGTTTCTCGTCCAGATCCGAATAGAAAAGGCCCGCCTCCTCAATGGAAGCGGGCCTCAGCTGAACACCGTTTTCACATTTTTTCGTATATTTCTGTTTCATTGTTTTTCACCTCCTTGGTTTGGTAAGTACACAACATACCACAGTTTAGAGAGATTAGCCATGGTCAAAAACATTTTTATAAGAGAAGTGAAAATAGCTTACAACAGCAGCTCCCAGTACGGCCAGCAAAGCCACCGAGATCATGAGTTTCTTTTTCATTTGCATTCCTCCTAATCCATCAGGTGATGCTGTTCAGTATTCTTTACTTTAAGCAACGTATAAGCCATCAGTTTTACCAAGAGAAAATTGACTACCCGAGTCATTATGAAAGGTATTCCATCTCTAACGTATGTGTTTCCTCAGAAAAAGGGCAGCTGTATCGCCGGATTAAGCCGAACTCAGTTCTCCGGACACCATCCTCCACCATAGCGTCCTCGCCCAGCCTCTCAAAATCCATATACCCGTCGATGGTGTCAATTAGCTCATCATCAGCGCCAATACGCCGCAGAACAGCTTTTCCGTAAGCATCCAGATCATCTGAGAAGTGTTCGTAGTCGTCCAGATTCATGGCGTAGTGCAGGGCCTCTTGAAGAGTTTCCGGTTGCTCTACAGAAAGAACCGACAGATATTTCATGAGCTCTCTATCTTCAAGTTGCATTCCTTCAATTGCCCAGGCCAATTCATTTGCGTCTTCCACGCATACTCCCGTGGTGGGAATATACTCGTTCAAATTGGGAACAGAAAAAGAAATCCTGGTAATTGC